>JAGABQ010000021.1:0-2632 GCA_017614495.1 Clostridia bacterium | reverse complement strand
GTCGTTATCATAAACAACAACCCGGAAACGGTCTCGACCGACTACGACACCGCTGACCGGCTCTATTTCGAGCCCCTCACGCCGGAGGACGTCATGAACGTCATCAAGGCTGAAAATCCCGTCGGCGTGGTCGTCGCCTTCGGCGGCCAGACGTCGATAAAACTCACGAAATATCTCTCGGAAAAAGGTGTCCGCATTCTCGGCACGTCGGCATCGGGGATAGATCTCGCCGAGGACAGGGAGCGCTTTGACGAGCTTCGTGAAAAATACGGCATACAGCGCCCGGTAGGGACCTCGGTCCTTACGGAAGAAGAGGCGCTCTCCGCCGCCGAGCGTATCGGTTATCCCGTGCTACTGCGCCCGTCGTACGTCATCGGCGGACAGAACATGTCGATCATCCACAATGCCGAGGAGGCGCATCATTATATGCGCAGGATCCTCGAGACCGGTATAGAAAACCCCGTTCTCGTCGACAAGTATATGATGGGCATAGAACTCGAGGTCGACGTGATCTCGGACGGCAGGGACGTCCTCATTCCCGGCATCATGGAGCACATCGAGCGCGCCGGGGTGCACAGCGGTGACTCGATCGCCGTCTATCCTCCGTACAACATCAACGACGGTATGATCGACCGCGTCGTCAAGTGCTCGGAGACGCTCGCGCTGTCGCTCGGGACGCAGGGGCTTGTAAATATCCAGTATCTCATCTACGAAAACGAGCTTTACGTCATCGAGGTCAATCCCCGCGCGTCCCGTACCGTGCCGTACATAAGCAAGGTGACGGGCGTGCCTATGGTCGACATCGCCTCTCGCGTTATGCTGGGACAGTCCCTCGCCTCGCTCGGATACAAGAGCGGACTGTACGGAACTCCCCCGTATTACGCCGTCAAGGTCCCGGTGTTCTCCTTTGAAAAGCTCACGGACGCAAACGCCTATCTCGGCCCCGAAATGAAATCAACGGGCGAGGTGCTCGGCGTCGGAAAAACGCTCCGCGAGGCGCTGTTCAAGGGCCTGAAATCCGCGGGATTCGACGTCGGAAGGAGCAACCGCTCGGGTACTCCCGGCGTGCTGATAAGCGTCGAGCACAGGGATATGCAGGAGGCGGTCGCCCTCGCGAAAAAGTACGACGATCTCGGCTTTGCGATATACGCGACCTCGGAGACCGCCGGCGAGATACGCTCGCTCGGAACGGACGTCATAACGACGCCGGACGTCGACGACCGCGAAAAACTGTTTTCTCTCCTCGAAAGCGGCGCGATAAACTACATCGTCTACACAGGCGCTGTGTACGACAGCACCGAGCGCGACTATATCGCTCTCCACCGCAAGGCGCTGACCCTCGGCATCCTCTGTATGACCTCGCTCGACACGGCGAACGCGCTCGCCGATACGATAGCCGGCAGGTTCAACGAGAACAACACCGAGCTCGTCGATATAAACAACATGCGCCGTGAAAAGACCGTCATCGGCTTCACGAAGATGCAGGGTACGGGAGACGACTATATTTTCATCGACAACAGGGACGGCGCGATCGACTGTCCCGAGTCGCTTTGTCCCACGCTCTGCGACAGACACTACGGCGTCGGAGCGTACGGCATAGTCCTCATCGAAAACAGCGACGTCGCCGACTGCTCGATGAGAGTATTCAACCGCGACGGCTCGGAGGGCTTTATGGCCGGCAACGCCGTGCGCTGCGTCGGCAAATATCTCTTCGACAACGGCATAGTCACTTCCCCCGACGTGACCGTGGAAACGGCGAGCGGCGTGAGAAAGCTTCACATGATTATCAGGAACTCGGCCGTGACCTACGTTTCGGTCGAGATGGGCGCGCCTGTCCTTTTGCCGGCCTCCATCCCCTGCACGCTCGGCGGCGACAGCGTCGTTGCCCGCCCGTATACGGTGAACGGCACGGAATATGAGATAACCTGCCTTTCGGTCGGAAATCCTCATTGCGTCGTTTTCTGCGACAGGACGGACGCGATTGACGTCAGACGCGTCGGGCCGTATTTCGAGAACGCGGATATATTCCCCGAGCGCGTGAACACCGAGTTCGTCCACGTCGTGAACAGGAACACCCTCAAAATGCGGGCGTACGAGCGTGGGAACGGCGAAACGGCCGCTTGCGGAACCGGAGCCTGCGCCGCCGCGTACGCGGCGATACTTAACGGATTCTGCAGATTCGGCACCGATATCGTCGTCAAGACGAGAGGCGGCGACCTGACGGTCAACTGCCGCCCCGACGGGATTATCCTTTCCGGTAACGCCGAAACGGTCTTCAGAGGATTTTTTGAATACTGATCCGAACAAAAACATCGGCCCCGGCTTCGCGCCGGGGCTGCTTTGCGCACGGTATTAAAAGGGAAGAGCGGATACGGTCCCGCGTGCATAGCGGAACGCCGCGTATCCGTCATTCGTCGGCCGCGTATTTGAGAACGATGTGCGACATATTGTCGTCGCATTCGCACCATACCTCATCCCATTCCATCGAATAGACGGCGCCGAGCATCGATTTGGCGCTGACTATGTAGTTTCTGCCTTTGTCGGTCAGGTATGCGTTTCCGTTCGCCCTTGTCATGTCTCCGACAAAGTGATTTATGTCGCTCATCGTGTCGAGTCTTATCTTTATACGCAT
>JAGABQ010000004.1:0-2978 GCA_017614495.1 Clostridia bacterium | reverse complement strand
AGCTTTAAGTAATTCTTCAATTTTTTTTTGTTTAATAATTAATTCTTCTTTTTCTTTTTTTCTTTCTCTTATTTCTTTATCGGTTTTTTTCCGAGGCAGCCTCGGTTTTTTTTCCGAGGCAACTTCGGCTTTTTTCCGAGGCAGCCTCGGCTTTTTCCGGGGGTACCTCGGTTTTTTTCCGAAGCAGCTTCGGTTTTTTTCCGAGGTAAACCGGTTTTTTTCCGGTTTATTCCAAATGCTCCGGAGGGCGTCAAGAGAGAAAAATCCGACCGGCAAAGGGGGCGCCGGGGACGGCCGTGCGGCGCGGAAGAGATCCGGACGCCGGAGACGCGCGGCGATTTGCGAAAAAAACCTCCCATGTGTTTGACAAAACCGCCGCGAAAATGTATAATTATCCCGGAGGATATAATACCATGCATGAATACGACGCGCAGGTGGAAAACGTCAGCTTCCGTGTTTTCCCGAACGTCGCCCGTCTCGACGTGTCGACCGAAAATATCCATTACGTCCGGGGCGAAAACATAAACACCCTGAAGGTCCTTCACACCCACCCGTTTTACGAGATGTTTTCTCAGGACAGCGGCGTGATAAAGATAAAGTTCGCCGACGAGTACGTCCAGACGGTCACGCCGGGGGATATACTCATCATCCCGCCGGGCGTGGAGCACGTCATGGTCTCGGAGAGGACCGAGGCCTACTGGCCGAGTCTCCAGATCTCGTTCACCAAGAAAACGGGCGGGACGCACGACCTTTACAGCGGGATATGCGGCCTTTTCAAAAACAACTGCCCCGTCATAATCTGCGGCAAGCCGGAGCTCGGCTATCTCGCGAGCGAGCTCGTCCGCAGCGCAACGGACTCGGAATCCGAATACCTCGCCGTCATGGCCGCCGACCTATTAGTCAGGATAATGGGCCTCTCGCCCGACAACATATCCGTCATAAACAAGGCCGGCTCGCTGACCGGGAGAAAACAGATACGCGACATTGACGTAAACCGAAAGATAGAAAACCTCATCGCCTCGCGGTATATGACGAAGATCACGGCCGCCGAGGCCGCCTCGCTCATACACGTCTCGGTCAGACAGCTCGACAGGACTATGAAAAAGTTCGGCGGTATGACCTTCCGCGAGACCGTCACGCTGCGGCGCCTGACGGTCGCCGTCGAGCTCTTCAAAATGAAGGACATGACCATCGAGAGGATATCGTCGGAGGTCGGATTCGAGTCCCGCATGGGATTCTCCGACGCGTTCCGCAAAAGATACGGCATGTCGCCGTCAAAGTACCGCAAGCTGTTCTGCAGCGGCGTGGACGGCGCCGCCGACAGCAGTAAAGACAAAACGTCATCGGGAGGAAAATGACAATGATCAAGAAAATTATTCCGGCTCTGCTCGCGGCCGCCCTGCTCCTGTCCGCCGTCGCCTGCTCGGGCGGTGACAAACCCGCCGGCACGGGCGACGAAACGTCGGAGACGACCCTCGTGATGGAGCCCTCGGCGCTCAACGAGCTCATAAGCTCGATAGGCGAGGCGACCATCGAAAACGAGAAGAAGATCGACGAGGCATATCTCGCCTACTGGTCCATGCCCGAGGAAGGCAGAGCGATGGTGACGAAATACGACGAGCTTCTCAGGCTCCGCTCCGAGCTGACCAAGAAATACGTCGTAAAGGAATACAAGGACAGCCGCATACCCCACGAGCGGATCCTCATCGGCGGATACGGCTGGCGCTACGGCTCCGACGAGGAGGCGCAGGCGCTGGTTGACAGCCATTTTGACTTCATGTGGAACTGCTCGGTCGAGACTCTTGAGAGATTCGGGCTCGGCGCATTCTGCTACGCGGGATTCCTCGGCTTCCCGGTCAGCAAGAACATGTCCGAGGAGGAATTCCGCGCGGCCGTCGAGGGCAATAACTACGACCACCCGAACCTCTGGTGCATCGATTTCATCGACGAGCCGGCTCGCCACGATCTCCCCAAATACTGGAACACCGGCAAGATCGTCTCGCAGGAGATCCTCCCCCAGTGCGGCTTTATCATGAATCTCGTGCCGCTATACGCGACGGCGGACGACGTGCCGGAATACGACAGACTTCTCGACACTTATTTCGAGACCGTCGGGTCGGTCAACGACCTCGTCAGCTTCGACCACTATATATACGCGCCCGAGAACTCTCACTACAAGATAACGGGCGACAGCCGCACGACGTCGATGCTCAAGAACTTCGATATGCTCTCAAAGAGATGCCTCGAGACCGGACACGACCTTTACGCGATAATCCAGAACGTCGACGTGTGGAAATCCGACCCGAACGCCGAGGGATACTATACCGTCTCTGCCGACATGATGAAGTTCCAGGCGTATATTGCCCTCTCCTTCGGCTCTAAGGCCATCGTGTGGTTCATAACGGGCTGGCCCGCCGGCACGCCCGTCAACGCCGACGGCACGAGAAACGAATCGTTCGACAAGCTCGAGGAGGTCAACGGCGACATCAAGGCGCTCGAGCCGATACTTATGCGCTACTCCTTCGATTCGAACGCCGTGATAAGCGGAAAGGCGAGCCGCAAACTGAGAGCCAAGATAGATTTCTACGACGGCAACCGCGACGCCGCGGATCTCAAACAGACCGCGATAACCGACATCGCGGCCGGCAATCCCGACGTCATCGTCACGGGACATTTCAAAAAGAACGTCGGCGACGGCGACGCCTTCCTGTTCGTGCCGCTGAACATCTCGGACTTCCAGGAAGACGCGAATCAGACGTCCACGATGTCCTTCAAAACGACGGATCCCGGGGCAGTCGTCACGGCGTACCGCCGCGGTATCCCGACGGTGCTCAAGCCCGTTGACGGCGTATACACGGTCACCATAAACGGCACCGACGCCGTCTTCGTGACGGTCGGCTGATCCGTCCCGGATAAAGACGATAAAAACCCGACGCGGTTAACAAAAAGCAGACTGAAATCAAAATCAGTCTGCTTTT
>JAGABQ010000003.1:0-11095 GCA_017614495.1 Clostridia bacterium | reverse complement strand
GAGATTCTGTAATACCATCCCTCTTAGCAATGACGACAAAATCAGTCTTATACTTTTGATAAACCACGCATATAAGGAATTTATTTGTTGAGTAAACAACTGCACTGAAGAAATAGGAAGAAATCGCTTTATTCCAGTAATAAAACTCATAACTCATTTCTAAAATTGCATCGAAAAAATCCATGAAACCCGACAATGACAACTCGACAATTTTTGAATCATTAAAAAATTTTTTGGCTCCCAATTTCTCTCTATCGGAACTTTTTATTTTTTTCAAACGTTTCTCGAGAATAATGTCATGCATCTTAAAGACCTCAAGTTATTTTATGTAATAATAAAAGGCGGGGATCGTACTAATCTACATAGTATACCATTACTCAGCACAATTATTTCCGTACAGCTCCGCAAGGCCGCCGTGAGAGGTCTCGCGGTATTTTTCGTTCATATCCCTGCCGGTGCGGTACATGGTGGCGATGACCTCGTCGAGCGATATCTTCCGCGTCGTATAGAGAAAACGCGAAAGATTGACCGAGCTTATCGCGCGCATCGCGGCGACGGCGTTCCGCTCTATGCACGGGATCTGCACAAGACCGCATACGGGGTCGCACGTCAGTCCGAGGTTGTGCTCCATGGCGATCTCGGCGGCGTACTCTATCTGCGCCACGTTGAGCCCGTAAAGGGCGGCAAGGCCGCCCGCGGTCATGGAGCATGCGCTTCCGATCTCCGCCTGACATCCGCATTCAGCGCCGGAAATACTCGCGTTTGTACGGATAACGTTCCCGATCAGCCCGGCCACGGCTATCGCGTCAAGGATCTCCTCCTCGGGAAAGCCGCGATCCTCCTGCATATAATAAAGCACGGCCGGCAGAACTCCGCAGCTGCCGCAGGTGGGCGCCGTAACGACAAGATGCTCGTCGGCGTTTTCCTCGCTGACGGCGTAAGCGTACGCCGCGATAAGTCGGTTCATGGTCACGTCGGCGCTCTCGTTATAGCACCTTTTCTCATAAAGGAGCTTTGCTTTTCGCGAAAGCTTAAGCGACCCGGGAAGCGTCCCTTCTGTTCTAAGGCCGCGCTCTACCGAGGCGCGCATGGCTGCCCACGTCCTGCCGAGATATTCTCTGAAAGAATCGCCTTCCGTTTCGTTTATGAACCGGATGAGACCGATATTCCTGTCGCGGCAGAAATCGATTATTTCGGTGAAATTTTTCTGAGGATAAACCTCGGGATCCTCTTCACCTTCCTCGCCTTCCACGAGGAACGAGCCGCCTCCGACGCTGAATATCCTGTGCTCCGCAACGGGTTTGCCGTTTTTCATCGCCGTAAAAAGCATGGTATTCGGATGAGGCAGGTCGGCCGTGTCCCTGTCAAGAACCACCACCGCACCCGGAAGCGCTCCGCGTATCGCCTTTACGGTGCCGTGCCCCTCGCCGGTAAAGGCAAGGGAGCCGTAGAGCGTGACCCGGTATGCGTCCGCGTCCGGATGCCGCGCGCCGAAATATTTCGCAGCTCGATAAGGCCCGACCGTGTGTGAACTCGACGGCCCGTTGCCGATCTTATATACGCTCCTGATGCTCTGCATCGCGCTGACCTCCGCCTCTTTTTTTCATGCTATACGGTAAAATACGAAAATCCCGATTTATTGAAAAAGCCGTCTTTTTGACGGCTTTTCATGGCAGGGGCACAAAGAATCGAACTCTGGACACACGGTTTTGGAGACCGTTGCTCTACCTGCTGAGCTATACCCCTATGTCGGACGGCGTATATTATACCACGGAAAAGGCGTTTTTGCAATACCGTTAAAAAAATTTTTGTTGCCTATTTACAAACCGATGAAGCCGTGGTATAATATTGCCGATTGATTTAGAGGCGCGATTTTTATAAGTAACTGCGGTGTTCAAGGAGCTGACCGTTGCCGCAGCCAAAGGAGAAATCGCCGAAAGCGGGACGTCGCATCCCCCGCTTGGTCATCGGGATAATATCTCCCTGACTGTCGCGTTCGCGGAGAGCTAAGATCGATTGTTTTTTTGCGTTTGCAGATAAACTTTGCTTTTCTCCGGAGCGTACGACGCCCCGGTATCTTTTTTAAGGAGAAAAGAAAATGACGATTAACCCTGTTTTCAAAGGCGCCGCAACAGCGCTCATAACCCCCTTTTCGGGAGACGGCATCGACTATGACGCTCTCGGGAAACTCATCGACTGGCAGATAGAAAAAGGAATCGACGGCCTCGTGATAGCGGGGACGACCGGCGAGGGCTCGACACTTACGGACGAGGAACACAGACAGGTCTTATCTTTTTCGGCCGAGCGCGCCGCAGGACGCGTGCCGATGATCGCCGGTACCGGCTCCAACGATACCGCATATGCGATAGATCTGACAAAAGCCGCGTGCTCGTACGGATATGACGCTATGCTTATCGTCACGCCGTATTATAACAAAGCGACGCAGAACGGACTCGTTAAGATGTTTGAAACCATCGCCGACGCGTCGGACAAGCCGCTTATACTTTATAACGTTCCGTCAAGGACCGGCGTGAACATTGAGCCGAATACTTATCTGAAACTTGCGTCTCATCCAAACATTCGCGGCATCAAGGAAGCGGGAGGCAACATCTCGAAAATCGTCGAGACGGCTTCTCTCGTCGGCGACAAGCTCGATATCTACTCAGGAAACGACGACCAGATCGTCCCGATCCTCTCGATGGGAGGCAGCGGCGTCATCTCAGTTCTTTCGAACCTAATGCCGTACGAAACGTCAAAAATATGCCACGATTTCTTTGACGGCAAGATCAGGGAAAGCGCCGAGTCGCAGATGAAATATCTTCCCCTGATAAACGCCCTGTTCTGTGAGGTGAACCCGATACCGGTCAAGGCGGCGATGGCAAAAATGGGGTTTGGCGAAAACTCCCTCCGCCTGCCTCTTACCTGCATCGAGGAGGCGCACGGAGCTATGCTTTACAAACTCATGAGGGACTGCGGGCTGATATGATAAAAGTAATTATAAACGGAATTTGCGGCAGGATGGGACGCGAGATACTGCGCCTCGCCGGTGAATCCGACGATATCGGCGTGGTTTACGGCGTCGATACCGGCGACCCGAAGGGGCTCGAAATACCGGTCTCGGACAGCTTTAACGGCGCCCCGGGATGCGACTGTGTGGTTGACTTTTCGTTTCACACGGCGACCTCCTGCGCGCTTGACTACGCATTGAAAAACCGCGTTCCGATCGTCATCGGGACGACGGGCCACGACGAACCGGAAAAGGCGAAAATAAAAGAGGCGGCAAAGACCATACCGGTTTTTTACGCTTCAAACTATTCGATCGGCATCGCCCTGCTCGCCGAGCTGGCAAAAAGAACGGCCGCTTCCCTGCCGGGCGCCGAGATAGAGATAGTCGAAACGCATCACGACAGAAAAGCCGACGCGCCTAGCGGCACCGCAGTATCCCTCGCCGAAGCGATAAGGGAAACCAGACCGGAGATGTTCGTAAAATCTGGCCGCTCCGGTTTCGGCGCAAGAGACAAAAACGAAATCGGTATTAACTCCGTCAGGATAGGAAACGTTGTCGGAAAACACGAGATAATTATTTCAACTCCGAGCCAGACCCTCACGCTGACGCACGAGGCGCACTCCCGCGCGGTATTCGCCGAGGGGGCGCTCGTCGCCGTGAGATTTATCACAGGCGGCATGGGACCCGGAGTTTACGGTATGAGCGATATGCTCGGAAAGGCGGAAACTGTATGAAAATCGCGATATTCGGATACGGCAACATCGCGCGCGGAGTTGAGTCCGCGGTAAAGCAGAACGACGACGTCACGCTCTACGGCGTCTTCACAAGACGCGATCCCGAAACCGTAAAAACCGTGTCTGGTGCAAAAGTATTCCCCGCATCGGAAATAATCTCTCACAAGGGAAAGTTCGACGTTCTCGTCGTTTGCGGAGGAAGCGCGACCGACCTGCCCGTGCTTTCGCCGAAGTTTGCGCGGGATTTCAACATCGTCGACAGTTTTGACACACACCCGAAGATACCGTCGTTTTTCGCCGCCGTGGATGAATCCGCGGCAGAGGGCGGAAACGTCGCCGTCATTTCGGGAGGATGGGATCCCGGGCTGTTTTCGCTCAACCGTCTGTACTCCTCGGCCGTATTGCCCGACGGGAAAGATTACACATTCTGGGGCAGAGGCGTAAGCCAGGGCCACTCGGACGCTATAAGACACGTTGACGGCGTCGCCGACGCGAGGCAGTACACCGTCCCGATAGAAGAAGCGGTCAACTCCGTCCGCTCGGGCAATTGTCCCGAGTTCAAAACGTCGGAAAAACATCGCCGCGAATGCTACGTCGTGCTGAAAGACGGCGCGGATCCGAAAAAAGTCGAGGCGGCCATAAAAAGCATGCCCGATTATTTCGCCGACTATGACACTACGGTTCACTTTATCTCCGCCGAGGAGTTGAAGGAAAAGCATTCCGGTCTCCCGCACGGCGGATTCGTCATCAGGACCGGAAAGACGGGATTCAATCTCGAAAACACTCATACCGTCGAATACAGTCTGAAACTCGATTCAAATCCCGAGTTCACGGGCAGCGTGCTCGTGGCCCTCGCAAGGGCCGCCGACAGGATGTCGAAGCGGGGCGAGACCGGATGCCGTACTATATTCGACATCCCTCCGGCTTTTCTCTCTCCTCTCACACCCGAAGAACAGAGGGCAAAATATCTGTAAGCCATTTCTGAAAATGAATGAAAAAATGATTTCTGACAATATAGGCGTCGACGAAAACGGCGTTCTCACTTTTTCAGGCGTCGGGGCGGATATTCTCGCCTCGCAGTACGGAACTCCTCTCTATCTTATCGATGAGCAAAGAGTAAAGGACAGATGCCGCGAATATCTCGACGCGTTTTCTGAGAATTTCGGAGAGAACGGCGGACTTCCCTTCTACGCGTGCAAGGCAAACTGCTTCACCGGGCTGCTTTCGATAATTACAGGGGAAGGCCTCGGCCTCGACGTTGTTTCGCGCGGAGAGATGTTTACGGCCATCTCGGCGGGCGTTCCGATGGAACGCGTGCTGTTTCACGGCAACGCGAAAACCGACCGCGACATAGAGTTTGCGCTGAAAAACGGCGTCGGGTACATTGTCGTCGACAACGCGGAGGAGCTCGACGCTATCGGCAGAATATCCCGCGATCTCGGCAGAACCGAAAAAACAAAAATACTCATTCGCGTCACCCCGGGGATCGATCCGCACACCTACGAAGCCGTAAATACCGGCATGGTGGACTCAAAGTTCGGCTCGGCAATAGAGACCGGCGCGGCTTTTGAGATCACAAAGGCGGCGCTCGGGTCGGATTCGGTTACGCTCGTCGGATTTCACTGTCACGTCGGATCTCAGGTCCTCGACGAGGACGTGCACCAGCGCGCGGCTCGCGTCATGATCGATTTTATCGCGGACGTAAAAGCGCGTTTCGGATTCGAAGCCGAAATACTTGATATCGGCGGCGGCATCGGAATACGCTACGTCGATTCCGATTCCCCGGTCACGATAAAAAGCGCAGTCGGAAGGATCGCCGCAGCGCTTAAAAGCGCATCGGCGGCGCGCAATATCAGACTGCCGTACATAATCATGGAGCCCGGCAGGAGCATCGTCGCGGACGCCGGCATGACGCTCTACACCGTCTCATCCGTCAAAAAAATTCCGGGATACCGCAATTACGTTGCCATCGACGGCGGCATGACCGACAATCCGCGATATGCGCTTTACAGGTCAAAATACACCTGTTATCCCGCGTCGGATATGTCGTCTCCGCGCGATATGACCTGCACGGTCGCCGGATGCTGCTGTGAAAGCGGAGACATCGTTCAAACGGACGTACCGATGCCGGCAGGAATAAAACGCGGCGACCTCGTCGCCGTCGCCTGCACCGGAGCGTACAACTACTCCATGTCATCCGGATACAACAGGGTTTTGAGACCTCCCGTAGTCATTATAAAAGACGGCGCGGGGCGGGTCGCAGTTGCCCGCGAAACGCTTGACGACATCGTTTCTCATGACGTAAAATAACAGCACGACACCCGGGGCCTTTTCGGTCAACCCGGGTGTTGTTGACTTTGCAGGCGCGCTGATGTATAATAGTCTCCGGTAATTTGTACCGTGAAATGGAGATTGTTCAAAATGGTAAAGGACTATATTATCCGAAATGAGGAGCCGAAGGACCGCGGCGAAGTTGAGAATCTGATCAGAGAATCCTTCTGGAACGTATACCGTCCGGGCTGCAGCGAACATTACGTCATCCACGTCCTTCGCGACGACCCGGCTTTCGTCAGGGAGCTTGACTTTGTTATGGAAAAAGACGGACGGCTGATCGGGCAGAATATGTTCATGAAGACAGTCATAGACTCGGACGGCGGCGGAACGGTGCCCGTTTTGACTATGGGACCGATATGCATAGCTCCGGATCTCAAAAGAAAGGGATACGGTAAAGCGCTGCTTGACTTTTCTCTCGAAAAGGCGACTGCGCTCGGCTACGGAGCCGTGCTTTTCGAAGGAAACATCGGTTTCTACGGAAAATGCGGATTTGACTACGCGTCGCGTTTCGGCATAAGATACCACGATCTTCCGGATGACGCAGATTCATCGTTCTTCCTCTGCAAAGAGCTGATACCCGGATATCTCGACAAAGTAACGGGGATTTACCGCACACCGCAGGGATATTACGTCAGTGACGACGACGTCGAAGAGTTTGACAAAGCGTTCCCTCCAAAGGAAAAGCTCAGACTTCCGGGACAGATATTCTGAAAGCAGAAGGAGCTGAATAAATGATAGTCGGTTCTGTCACCTTGCTCGCAGTCGGGCTGCTGTGCGTCGTTATCGGAGCGAATATCGGTATAAAGAAAAACATCTCCCTGATACACGACTACCACCGCAGAAACGTCAAAGAATCGGATTTACCCGCGTATTGCCGGCTCATCGGCATCGGCCTGATAATAATCGGCGTCGTGACGTGTCTGTCCGGGGTGCTGATACTGACGTATTTGCCGCTTTGGTGGATTCCCCTGCCTGTCGGAGCGGCGATCGGACTTTATTTCATTTTCAAAGCTCAGAAAAAGTATAACGGTTCGGTTTTCAGCTGAACAAACAAAAAAGGCGAAGAAGCGCGACGGCTTCTCCGCTTTTTATTCGATTACAAGGTCTATACCGTCAATCTCGGCAAGCCGGTACGGATCGGAAAGAACGCGCAGTGGAATCCTTGCTTTCGCTCCGCATACCGGACAGGTCAGGACGGCGTCGTCACCTTCCGAGTCTATAAGAGGGTCGGCACAGATACCGCACAGGCACTGTATCGTTCCCTCCTCTGTCAGGGTCTTTATAAGATAATTGAGCGACGTGAGATCCTCCGGGCTTATACCCGGTCTGCTCTCTTCCGACGAAAACCGCGCCTCAAAAAAGTTCTCGGGAGTCTCGAATCCGGCGTCCTCGACCGCTTCCCTGAATCTTGCGTCTGTAGAAGCGGCAGCAGCCGTTACCCCGTCCCTGCTCCCGGCAAAGCAGATGCCGAGCCCCGTCATCGGGCAGTTCATAACGACTGTACCCCCGAAATCGGTTTCGGACGACACCTCGTATTTATGAGTTTCACCGCATATAAAACAGGGGACGGAAAAAGCGAAAACGCCGTTCTTTTTGTTGATCCTCAGCGGGATCTCCTTTGATTTGTCGCGGCATCCGCATCTGAGCGTAAACATGTCGCCGCTGAGCGAAAGAGCGCCGTCCGGACCCGACACCGTCCCGCCGCAGTTCGGGCATTTATACCCGACCGCCGTTGTTTTGTCAATCAGCTTCATTTCTGATCCTCCGTTCGGACGCGCCGAGACTGATCTCTCTTTCATACCCGTCGTTGAGCAGCGCGACGCAGCTGTCGAACAGTTCGCCGTCGTAAAGTATCTCGAGGATGAGCTTGTCGGCAGAAAGATCGACGTTTTCGAATATTATCCTGAAATGTCTGTACATAACGGCGTTTGCCGTAACAACGGCAACCGGGAGCACCGTTTCGTTTTTATCGTCCGAAACGAGCCGGAACGAAAACTTTCCGGGGTCGGCCGATGGGACGGAGTTGACGTTAAAATACACGGCGATCTGAAGGCCGGAGGTCTCCTTCGTTGTGACGACCTTTGTCGCGTGAAACGGTTTTTCGAGTTCTGTTGTGTTATATACGTTGCGCTCGTAAACGTGCGGACGCCCCTCCGAGGCGTCGTACGCGGACTGAGTCATATAATAGTTTCTGACCGATGAAGGCCCTTTCTGCCAGATAACACGCAGGCAGAGCCAAAGAAACACGGCGACACAAGCGGATATAAAAATCCATTTTAATATCTTACCGAATATCCGTAGACCCTTCGGTACGTAATCGATCTGCTCGTTCATACTGCCACCGTTCAGATGTGAGTTATCGCGTCAAAAACCGACTTTACCGGTATAAGCTCGATGTTAAAATCCGACTGTTTCAGTTTTTTGTCCCCTACGTTGCGAGACGGAAGGATGATACTGGAAAAGCCCAGACGCTCCGCCTCCCTGACGCGCTGCTCTGCGTTGGTCACCGCCCTGCACTCTCCCGAAAGCCCTATCTCTCCGACGGCGACGAGCCCGTCGCTGAGCGGCCTGTCTTTAAGACACGAGATAAGGGAGAGCGCCGTCGGTAGGTCTGCCGCGGTATCTTCGAGCCGCAGGCCTCCTATAACGTTGACGTAGCAGTCGCAGGACGAAAATTTCAGCCCCAGTCTCTTCTCAAGCACGGCAAAAAGCATATAAAGTCTGTTATAATCTATACCGTTTGAAGTCCTTTTCGGGGCGGCGTAGACTGTCGGCGCGGTGAGCGCCTGGATCTCCGCGATTATAGGTCTCGTGCCCTCTATGACGCAAACGGCGCAGTTACCCGATACGTTTTTGGGTCTTCCCGCGAGGAGCGCCTCCGACGGGTTGACAACCTCGACAAGACCGTGATCAGTCATCTCGAAAACGCCGATCTCGTTCGTCGGCCCGAAACGGTTTTTTTCCGCCCGGATTATTCTGTACGTTCCGTCCCGGTCGCCCTCAAAATGGAGGACGGTGTCCACCATGTGCTCGAGCACCTTTGGCCCCGCGATGCCTCCGTCTTTGTTCACGTGCCCGACGAGAACCACCGTGACGCCTTTGCTTTTTGCGTACGAAATAAACCTTCCTGCGGATTCTCTGACCTGGGTCACGCTGCCCGCCGAAGACTGCACACCGTCACAAACGACGGTCTGTATCGAGTCGACGATAAGCATACCGGGGGCGATTTTCTCCGCCTGCTCGATGACGTTCTCGACCTCGGTCTCCGTCTGTATGTAAAGTCCCTCGCATTTTACCGAGAGTCTGCGCGCGCGGAGCTTGAGCTGCCCGGGAGATTCCTCTCCCGAAACGTAAAGGATCTTCTCTCCCGGAGCCGCTATGCTGTCGCAAAGCTGCATGAGAAGCGTCGACTTCCCTATGCCGGGCTCGCCCGAGAGAAGAATAACTGAGCCGGATACGATGCCGCCGCCCAGTACTCTGTCGATCTCTCCGCACCCGCTCGTGCGCCGTGAAACGCTGTCCTCGTCAAGCTCCGAAAGCCTGACCGCCGGCGACTGAATACCGGAGTATCCGGAAAAGGATGCCGACTTTTTGTTCGCCGCCGGCCTCGTTTCCTCTACCTCCTCGGTAAAAGAAGACCACGCTCCGCAGGACGGGCATTTACCCATCCATTTTGATGATTTATATCCGCATTCGGTGCAGACGTAAAGAGTTTTAAGCGCCATTTTTTGTCCTCCGGACGCGATCCGCGCGCCGAATTTTTGCAAAATACACAACCGCGGCAGCGATTGCCGTCAGGACGGCCGCCGAAGTCACGGCGATCGCGAAGACAAGCAGATAGGTATATGACCTCGCTGAAACGCTGATCTTTTCCACGTCAAGACTCAGTCCCGTGTTTCCCGTACCGTTTCTTGCGAGGATAATCACCTCAAACGAGCCGTCCGCCGACGGATCGCAAAAGTTCCTGACCGAAAACGCGTAGTCATACCAGCCGTCGAAAACGCCTGAGGAATACTCGAGATACTTGTCGCCGTTTTTAAGAATTACGCAGATTTCCTTGTCTCCCGAGCCCTCGACCTTCATTCTGAATGAAAGGCATTCGGCGCCTTTTACCGCCGAAAACGGGACGGAACCTTTGCACCCGAACCATTCGACACCCTCGGCGCGTGAAGCGACTACGCGCAGGAATCTAACGCCTTTTTCGTCGCAAATGCCGAGCTCGGAAGAATTGAACGACGGCAGAAATCCGTACAGATCCGACGAAAAATCAAGCACGGGAGCGGTGTTTTCGACAGGAGTCTGAGAAACGTAGAAACACTCTCTTATTCCGGAATACGAAACGGCGTCAGCCCCAAGGAGGGCCGCCCTGTACGAGGCCGCGTCGGGATCGCTCCTGTCAGCGTACAAAAACGCTTTATAGACCTCTTTTGTCTGCTGAGGGATGAGGTCTTTCTGCGAAGAATAAAGGCCGTAGAATCCGTTCTCATCGGCATAATCGACGTGTCTGTGCCATATAAACGACTCTATCTTTCCGTTCGCACACACCGCGTCGTACATTTTCAGGTACTTTTCCGCCTGATCTTTTTCCGACGCCGTCCCCGGCGTTCCGGATACGCCGGAATTGCCGATAATATAATACGACGCGCCGATCGACGTCATAAGATTGAGATTGTCGGCCGTGACGTATATCCCGTTGTCGTCATGCGCATCATCGGGGAAAATATTGACCGAAACGCCGAATCCGTCAAGCGGTATCCGACGGGCGACGGATCTCAGAAACTCCTCCGCTCCGAACTCGCCGTCGGGAGTCCATTCCGTGCTCCAGAGATCCGAGATCGAAACAAAAACCGAATTTCCCGCGCTCACCGAGATAATCGAATTCCGCGCCTGTCTTATCATATCGGCGCAGACATCAAGATATTCTCCGTCGGTTGTCAGCTCGTCGCCGAGACGTGCTTTTTTGTCGTTAACTTCATATCCGATTATAAAACTGTCGCAGAACGCCGACTGTGAACTGTAT
>JAGABQ010000020.1:0-4448 GCA_017614495.1 Clostridia bacterium | reverse complement strand
GTACGGATATGATCTTGTCGCCTTCCTCGCCGCCGAGGTTTTCAGCGGTGATGACCGTTTCGCCGTAGCATTTGCTCTGCATGAGAGCGTCATACTTCGTGCAGGTACGGGAGAAGAGCGCCGAACCGAACACGCAGCTGTCCTCTGTGTCGGAGAAGATGATTCCGACTTCGTCGGTCACGTCCGCCTTAACGACCGCGTTGAGATAGAACGCGTCTATCTTGTCGTCCGCGTCAGCATCGGCGTAGGAAAGCCTGAGTTCGGAAACAGCCGGTGCCTCGGGGACTTCCTTGGAGACGTCGCCATCACCGGTGAAACCAAGATCCCAAAACGCACTGTAAACATTGCCGTCAGCGTCAAGGGATTCCTCTCCTTCGAGGTATACGGAGATGTTATACTTGTAATCCGCAACAACTCCCATCCGGTAATTGCACACAGCCCATCCACCGCTATAGTTTGTTATAACTATAAGGTATTCTCCTGCTGACAGACCGCTGCCAAAGTAAATGTTCTTAGAAAAATTCGTCCAAGATGTTTTGTCAAACTCAATATTCCTTACAGCCACAAGCGGATCGCCGGCTACCGTCGTGGCATAGTTGGTGTCCCAAGCGTAGACAACGCAATCAAAAGTGCCGGGTTCGCCAGCCAAATAAGGCGCAATCGAAACAAGCTTTCCGTTTTCACCTGTTGTCTTCACTCTAAAAGCAAACTGTTTGGTGCCGACGCCGTCGTGTCTGAGACTGCCGGGTGCCCACCCGAGCGTGGTGTTCCAAGTGCGAACTGATTTCGTCGGCTCAACGGGATCGAGCGACGGGGTGGGCTCGGTGTCTTCGGAGAGGGCATTCGTCTTAATCCAACCGCCGTCTTCAAACTCAAGCAGCCAGTAAAGTGATTCGTCGGAACCAACACCGTCCTTATACACTTTGAAACCGTCGTTGTGGCTGTAAACATAGTTACAGATTGCCCACCCTGCCTGGATAACTTTAAAAACAACAAGATATTCGCCCGCGGGAATCGGAGACGGGAATTCGATCCTGTTAGTCCACGTTCCCTCGGTAAATCCGGTTTGTTCGACGGAAGCGACCGCCGTACCCTTTACCGTGTCGGAATAATTTCCCGCCCAACTGTATACAGTCACTGTGAATGAGCCGGTTGTTGTTCCACCAAGGTAAGGAATAACAGCAACAAGACCGCCGCTGCCCTGCGTCGCAAAGCGGTAAGCAATCTCATTATTCGGGTTGCCGTCAAAACGCGACACCTGACTTGAACCCCATGTGTTTGCTTGACCCGCAAATGACACAATCGTCAGCATGGACATGAGCATCGCCGCGGCGATGACCGTCGCAATTAGTTTTTTCATCTTTTACCTCTTTTCCCGGATTATCCGGATTTTTTATTTTTTCCCCGTCGCGCCGTACCATACGATCTCGCCGAGATCGGTGAGACCGAACAGTTTGTTCGACGGAGTATATTCTTCGTTGTCCCACGTACCGTGGCCGAACACGTAATTGTATCCGATCTCCGCGCCTTCGGGCTCGGAAATCTTCAGTCTCGTGACGGAACAATCGTAGAACGCGTTCTGTTTCGGATATCCGTCGTTCCCTTCCGGGTCGAGCAGGAGTCCGATACTCGTTTCAAACTGATATACGTTGAAATGACAGCGGCGGAAGGTGTTGCCCTCGGCGAGCTTCATGTGCACGGCGACGCTGTCCGAGCTCTGCGCGGTGTCGAAGCGGCACGCCTCGAAGATGCAGTTGCGCACCGGATTTCCGGATTCGCCGCCGTCGATGATCATGACCGTCGAGCCGGCTTTGAGCGGGTGGCCGCCGGCCTGCCTGAACAAGCAGTCGTGGGTAGCTCCGTCCTCTCCGGGCGCCGATTCGATCAGCCACGTCGCGATCTTGCCGCCCGACGCGCCGACCTGCTCAACGCGGGAATATCCCATCCCGGTTATCCTGAGCGCGTAGTTTGCGTCATGCTCGGCGTTTACCCTGATACCCGATATCTTGCAGTCGGAGATCGGGCCTTTGACGGTTATGACCGCGTCCATTTCTTTTGAGCAGCGCAGGGTCGTCATACCGAGGGTCATGTGACCGAAGCTGGCGCCTTCGCCGATAAGCTTTACGGCCGTCCTGCTCCCCGTCCCGTCGCCTATCACGATCGGGGTCTCGATCCTGTACGATCCGCCGGGAAGCTTTACGGTTCCGCCGCTTGCCGGCAGAGCGTCGATCGCCGCCTGGATCGCGGCTCCGTCATCGAGTTCGCCGCTCAGCGCCCCGAACCAAAGCGCGTTCAGTTCCCCGGGGTCGCAGACACGTATGAATCTCCCGTCGCCGCTTGAAGGAGCGACGACCGTGCCTCCGTTCGGCTGCTCGGTCGACGAGGCGTCCCATATAAACGTCCCGCCTCCGCCGTCGTTCGGGCTTTTATACCCCTCGAGTAGCACGATGGCGGTGTCGACCTCCGGCCGTTCGGCAGTCATCGAATTCATCGTGCCGAACACCAGCGAAACGGCTTTGCCGTCCGCGCCCGCCGCCTGATCGGCGCCGGGTGATATAACAAGCGCCGAAACGCACAGGGCGGCCGCGAGCAGTAATGGCAAAAATCTTTTTTTCATGTCAGAAATGCTTTAGTCTCCGATGTAGAACTGACCCCATACGCCGGTGTCGACCTCTTCGCCGTCCTTGAAGGTGCGGATGAAGGGGCTGGACTCAAGATCCCATATCGCAACGCCGTAGTCTTCCGCGGCAGAATGTTCACCGTGGCTTCCCGAGATCAGTACGAGATATTCGCCTGCCGGAAGCGGGGTTTCCCATTCAAACAAATGCCACATGTTTTCCTGGAAATCGACAAGATCTTTCGACGCGAGGGGCTCCCCGGCGACTGTCGTATCGTAGTCCTTATCGTATCCGTACACCTTGACGGTGATCGTCCCGAGACTGTCGTCATAGCTCGAGCAGTAAAGGTTGAAAGCAACGAAGGTCCCCGAAAGATTTCCGAGAACGCCCCAGACCTCACCGGTCACGGCGAGATTGTGATGCTGCTGATTCGTTCCCGACGTATAGGTGTCAACGTGCTGGTTTTTCGGAAGCGGACGGAGTCCCGACTGTCCGTAGTCGACCTTCGGGGCCGTCGTGACCTCTTCCTTCGTTTCGGTCACTTCGTCAGTCTCAATCTCGGCTGTGGTCGACGCGGGCTGCTTGTCGGTCACAGACGCCTCCGGCTTTTTCGCCGTGGTGTCAGCGGGACTGCCTCCGTTCTGGCACGACGCCAGGGCTGCTACAGCCATGACGAGCGCGAGAACAACCGCAAGTGCTTTTCTGATTTTTTTCATTTTATTTTCCTCCCGTATCTTACGGTATAGTTTTTTATCCGCTGATTATCTCGGCCCAGAGACCGCCGTCGACCGCGACCCCGTCGACAAACGTTATCGCGTAATCGCAGGCGTTTTTGGTCCAGACCGCGACGCCGTAGTCGTCATCGGGACCGGTCCCGGTCAGGACGATGAGATAATATCCCGATCCGAGCCCTTCAAAATCGAACTGCTGGTTTGCGTTATCCGGGAAATCGGTTATCGTCGCGGTGGCGAGCACCTTGCCCTTGAGAGTTTTTTCGTAGTTTTCGTCCCATCTGTAAACGCTCGCGGTTATCGAGCCGATCGCGTTGCCGTACGACGACAGATACGCGACGAGACTCTTGAGGCTGCCTTTTACGTTGACGAGGCAGGAAACGATCTTGCCCGCCTTGAGATTGTAATGCGTCTTGACCTCTTCGTTGCCGTTGAAGGTGAAGCCGTACGTGTAGTTGCGTCCGCCCTTTGCCGGGAGCTTGATGCTGCCGTCGTCCTCCGGCTCCTCGGTCTTGCCGCCGCCGCTGAACACGTCAAGCGCGTCCATGTTGAAGGTCTCGCCGTGGTCGGTTATACCGCGGAGACGGGAATCAAGAGGTATCTCTTCGCCGTCTTCGGTCCCGAAGCCGTAGAAATACTGAGGTCTTATCTGATGCGCGTCGTCCTCGCGGATCGATATCCTCGATACCGAGCAGTCATAGAATCCTATCCCGCAGGGGAAGAACGGCTTGCTCATCGCGTCGAAGAGAATGCCCGTGGACGCGGAATTGTACGCGCTGAAATGACATCTGTAGAAGGATATGGAGTCGACGAACGCGAGGTGCGCCGCTATCGAGTCCTTTGTCTGAGTGCAGTCGAAACGGCAGTCGGTCAGGACGGTCAGCCACGTGTCGTTGTTGTTGGAGTCGTCGCCGTCCATTTTGAGGGCTGTCCCGCCGTCGTAGAGACAGAAGGAAGCGATGCTCTCAAATCTGTTATAGATGTTGTAGTTTCCGGTCGGGTATCCGCCGCCCATGACGTTTATGCCGATCTTGGTGAATCCGATCGTCGTTATGTTGTGGAAATAACTCCCGCAGAAGGAGTGCAGGCGGAGACATTC
>JAGABQ010000213.1:0-3518 GCA_017614495.1 Clostridia bacterium | reverse complement strand
ATGATCTCTTCTCCAGAAGAATCAGTGAATCGATAATCATCCACCCGAAGAATCTCGTCCAAATGGATAACATGATCAAAATTCCACCTTATATGGCATTTGCCGCTTTATAAGTCAGATTGATATGAGAACGCATAAATGGACATTTTCTCAGGAATCAAGGATAGCAAAAAGTTCACTAAATGCTATCGTTAACCATGATTTGCCGGGGAAAACTATTTCATTTTTTGTTGGCCCAATATTTGTGTTTTATTGGTTTCCTCCATTTCAATAAAAACCGGGAGAGCAGCCGCAGGTTAAGATAATACAATAAGAGGACCCCGGGTCTCACGTACGCGAAACCTGTCACGTCACGAAAAAAGCTTCATGAAATCTTCGCGTTTGCGCAAAGAATCGAATTTTTTACCGTTCGCGCACCAGACCCAGTATTTTATCGAATCGTCCGCGGTCAGTTCATCGTACTCGCATCCGTCCGTGCGGTCGAATATCGTACAGGTGAAGCGCCTGCCGCTCGTATTGTTTTCATCGTCCTTCAGCGCGAGATCCTTAGCGGCGGCAAGGTTCGCGACGGCGCCGTCGCGGTCGTCGTCTGCCATGCAGATCTCCGCGCGTTCGATATACAGCTGATACAGATTCCAGTAAAAATCGCAATAATTACCGTCCGGGACCAGTGTTTTGATAATATTTTCGGAGATATCGACCGCTGCGCGGACACAGTCCGTCTTTTCCGCCGAGGAAAACCATATTTTGCGCAGGGCAAACAGGAGTTCCTTCGCTTTGGCGTAAACGATCCTTTGCCTGATTTTCAGTTTTTCCGCTCCCTCGGTGCACATTTCGAGCAGCTCGTCCCGGCCGTATCCTGGTTTTTCCGGCGCTAGCAGGGCGTATTTCACGGCTTCATCCGATCTTCCGACATGCCGCAGAGAATCGATTATTCCCAGGAGCGCGTCGTTGCGGATGCCGCTGTCGGTGCACTCTTCGATGATTGTCACGTAATGCTTCACAGATTTTTCGATCATCGATCCGAAAGTCTCCGGCCCCCCTTCTTTTACGACGTCGTCGCAAAAAGCGGCGTAGTATTCCATCGAAGCCAGCCATTCAAGATACTTGAAATCGCCGGGGAACTCCGAGACCGCCTGCCTGGCGACGGCGTAGGTTTCCGCAACGTCTTTTTTCCAGTAATTGTCGTATACCGCGTCGAATTCCGCGCGCCTGGCCTCCTCGCTGCCTATCCCGAAAAGTTCGTCCGTCGAAATTCCGAAAAGTCTCGAGATCGGGACGATAAGCGAGAGATCCGGACTCGATACTCCGGTCTCCCACTTTGAGACCGCCTGATACGAAACTCCCAGAAGATCCGCCAGTTTTTCCTGCGTCATATCTTTTCCGCGCCGAAGTTCTTTGATTTTTTTACCGATTTCCATCCTGTTTCTTCTCCTTAATGTGTGATGATCCGGATCACGCATGTATTATAACATAAACTTCGCGGACCGGCAACAGAACGTTTTTCGAGAAAAATTCAACCTGCGTTCGAGAAATTGTCCCGGTTTCGGAAAAAACAAAAAATCCCTCCCCGCTTAAGGTTTACTGTCGCGGGAAGGGATTTATGTTACGGTTTGTCAGACGAAGAAGGTTACTCCTGACCGGACCCGATGCTTCAGCCGGTGTATTTTTTGTCGATAGACGATTCGATGTTCCTTATCGAAGCGCTGATGGTTTTGAGATACCCCGAGTTGATCACGCTGGCGACGTTCCCGGAGTTGAATACGGTGTCGAGAGTGGAGTTGATGGTGATGCCGTAAACGTCGCAGGCGTCGTAAACGAGAGAACTCTTGACGATGTCTATCATATCCGAAGCCACGGGATCCGAGAAACGGCGGGTCTTGATGGTTATTTCATAATACGCCGGCATGACCGTTTCGCTTGAAACGTATGCCCAGTAGTCGAATACCTTCGCCAGACGGTCGAAGTCGATCCTGTCCGGAGTGTTCGGGATAGCCCAGATCGCCGAGTATCTGTCGATCTTGTGATAATAGTTTTCCTGATCCTTGTCGTATTTCGGATTCGGGACCACGCCGTAACCTCCGGTCATATCCGAGAACTGGACCGAAACGTCAAGTCCGTTCTGAACGAAAAGGAAGTGACCGGCCGCAAAGGCGGCTCTGCCTCGGTCGTATCTGCTGGGATATGTGCCTCCCGTGAAGCGGGTCTCGACCTCCTCGAAGGTCAGCGCCAGTGAAGGATCCTTCAGGACGGTGGTGAGGCGTTCGAAAATATCGGATATCTTTTCGATCTGATCTCCGATCGCCTGCTGTAACACGCCTTCGGAAGTCGTCGTCGACGATTTTACGCCGCAACCCACAAGCAGATGCATGTGATTTCCGTTGCTGCTGCCGGTTTCCCGGAGAAGTCCGTAAATACCCAGTCCTCCGGCGGTTCCGTCCTCGTGCGCACTCTTGACGAGCGTCAGGAATTTATCGAGCGTCCATTCGTTGGAGGCGACAAGATCGTAGGGATTGTCGAGATGGAAGGAATCGATCAGCGCCTTGTTGAAATAATAGAAGCGGGCTCCCGATATGATACCGGTGTCGATATCGTTCGCCATCAGGAACAGGCGTCCGTTTATCGCGTAACCCTGGGAGTTGTTGTCCCACCAGGGTCTTGAATAGTCGATATCAACGCTGTTGAAGTCGTAAAGCAGTCCGGCGACCGACGTCGTGGCGAGATCCGAGCGGCGGTCAAGTATCAGGTCGTAGTCGGCGCTGCCGGATGAAACGTCCTTGTCCAGCGTGGTATAGGGGTTAGGAGCTTTCCTCGCGTCGATCCTGATTTTGTATTTTTCCTCTACCCGTGTGTTTCTTCTGAACACGCTGTCGTTCATAACGTCGCCGTTCTCGTTCTCGGCGTAAATGTAGTCCCCGGAGTAATACGTGTTAATGCGTATGTAAACTCTGAATACGTCTCCTCCGTAATCGGCGTCCGGGAATTCGACTCCGGTCGTCGTCTCTCCGGTATCGGGAGCGGGGGTCGATTCTGCAGATACCTCCGCCGGCGTGGTCTGATTCTGCTCGGCGGGAACGGTTTCGTCCGGATCGGCATTGGCACAGGAGGCAAGCGTCGCAAGCGCAAGCGTGAGCGCGGCGGCGTGAAGCGCTTTTTTCAGTGAAAACATGGTCGTTCCTTTCTTTCCGGCATGCGGCTCTCCGGCCACCGGAACTTTTTATCATGTTGAATTGAAATAAAACCGGTCATTGCACCGCTTTCGGCGGCCGTCGCGTTACGGCCGCGGTGAAACATAAAGTAACGGCAAAAACGAGAAGGCAGCCGGTCACTACCCCGGCGAAGTCAAGCAGTACGTCAGTGATCATTCCGGCACGGCCCGGAACGAAAATCTGATGTATTTCGTCAAAGACCGCCGCTGCGGCGCCCGAAAGAAAGCCGAGTATAACGCACCGCGTCCGCCGCACGTCAAACAGATAAAAGTCGGTAAAAAACAGGGCTCCGAGCACGGCAAATTCGGT
>JAGABQ010000212.1:0-5221 GCA_017614495.1 Clostridia bacterium | reverse complement strand
CGCTCATGGCCGTGAACTTCATAAAGGGCGTGCAGGGCGACGGGGAATATCTCCGCGCGGCGGCTTGTGCAAAGCATTTCGCCGTTCACTCGGGGCCGGAGTACTACCGCCACGGTTTTGACGCACGGGTCGGCATGAAGGACCTCAACGAGACCTATCTCCCCGCCTTCGAGCACACCGTGAAGGCAGGCGTCGCCGGCGTGATGGGGGCTTATAACCGCACGAACGGCGAGCCCTGCTGCGCGCACTCGTATCTCATGGACGAGGTTCTTTTCGGCAAGTGGGGCTTCGAGGGGTATTTCACCTCCGACTGCGGCGCCGTCCTCGACATTTTCGAGGGGCACGGATGCGCGGGGTCTCTGGCCGAGGCGGCGGCGCTCGCCGTACGTCACGGCTGTCACCTCAACTGCGGGCAGGCGTACGCCGCCCTGACCGAGGCGTTCGACCTCGGGATGGTGTCCGAAAAGGAAATAAGGGACGCCGCCGTGCGGCTCTTCACGATACGCGCCGCGCTCGGGGAGTTCGAGGAGGAGCGGCCGTATTCCTCCGTCCCGTATTCCGCCGTGAACTGCGAAAAACACAGGGAGCTCAACCTCCGCGCGGCGGAGGAATGCCTCGTTCTGCTCAAAAACGAGGGGGATTTCCTCCCGTTCGGCGGGAAATACAAAAAAATCGCCGTCATCGGCCCGGTGGCCGACTCGACGGTAATGCTCGAGGGAAACTACAACGGCGCCTCGCCGGAGTACGTCACCCCCGCCGAGGGCGTGAGACGGGTGTTCTGCGATTCGGAGATAACCGTCTCCCCCGGCTGCAAAATGTACGAATACGACCCCGTATGGGGCAGCGCGAACTATTACGCCGACGCGATGGCGGCGGCAGAGGAGGCGGACGCCGTCGTGCTGTGCCTCGGCCTCGACAGGGAGGTCGAGGGGGAGGAGATGGGCATCGACTGTCCCGATTTCTTCCACGGCGACCGCACCGGCTTCGGTCTCCCCGAGACTCAGATTGAGCTCGCGCGGAGAGTCTGCGAGGTCTCGGAAAACGTCGCCGTCCTCGTATTCTGCGGGGGCCCCGTCGATCTCGGAGAGGACGTGAACGGGAAAATAAAAGCCCTCGTTCACTGCTGGTATCCCGGGGCGCTCGGGGGCCTCGCCGCCGCGCGTCTTCTGCGAGGGGATTTCTCGCCGTCGGGGCGCCTCCCGGTGACGTTCCCTAAAAAGGACGCCGAACTCCCGCCGATAGAGGACTATTCCATGAGCGGGAGGACGTACCGGTATATGTCACCCGAAAAAATGCTATATCCCTTCGGCTTCGGGCTGTCGTACACGCGCTTTGAATACCTCGGGCTCTCGGCCGAGGAGGACGGCGGCGAAAATCTCACGGTCTCGGTCGGCGTAAAAAACGCCGGCGGCCGCGCCGGGCTCGAGAAGGTCATGATCTTTGCCGAAATAAAGGACAGCCGGACCGAAACGCCTTTCCGCCAGCTCTGCGGGGTCGCGCTCCTGTATCTCGAGCCGGGGGAGACCGGGACAGCGACGGTCACGGTCGAAAAATACTGGCTCCGCGCTGTGCTTCCCGACGGGTCGAGGGCAGCCCCCGACCTCGGGGTGAAGCTGACCGCCTCGGGCGGCGCGCCGAACGAAAACAGCCCGTCGGTTATGCTGTAATATCACCCAGAGGTTATAAAACAACCAAAATGAAGACGCCCGCAAGCGGGCTTTTCGGCATACCGGAACGGATAAAGAAAATCCGCTGCTTTCCGTCGGGAGAGCAGCGGATTTTTGTTTCGGTACGACCGGGACGCCGGAGCGTACAGGCAGGTTATTTTATCTTCTCAAAGTCGGCCGCGCCGTGCTTGCACAGCATTTGAAATTCTATAGTATGAAAATGGGCGGTTTTTAAAATAACGTTCATTGCAAAAAAAAATGTCATTTTTGGCTAAAGACACCATAACATTTTTTTGTTATAATCGTTGACAATGGTTGTAGATATCAAACAGTGTTTAAAATTAGTTCACCATTCCTGTACGATTCTACAGGGCAGACATGTGAAAACATTGAAACCGTTTTGATTGACAACGGGGCAACAGTCACAGTAAAATATATTCTTGACAAAGATAGGATGAATTCAGAGTGTCGTGCTTATCCGATTACATTTGACCCGTCAATCACCAGTTTAGATTATGTTAGAAAAGGAGCACGAAAATGAAAAAAATGATTATAACCCTTGTTGCTTTGCTTATTACGGCTTCAATGGCCTTGAGTTCGTGTATGATGTCTGCTCCGGCAAGCAACGATGTCGGTCAGGCTGATGGAACGGACGCCGGATTTGTTTTTTCTCAGGATCCTGACAAGAACAAGGCTCTCAACGATTTGTATAAGCAGATACATTCGTCGGCAACATATTCTGCCCTTAAAAACGCATGGCAAAAGGCCGGAGATTTTTTGAAATCTTCTGCGACCGTTGATTTGCCTATTGTTTACAACGATTATGGAGAAATCAAAAAGCCATATCAGGCATTGAAAAGATTCGCCGGACTATTCAAAGAAGATGGAGCCAGTCCTTTGAAAATCTTGGATGATTCGATACGCGTTGACTGCAGATCGGAATATCCGATTCCAGCGGCGCAGTATATCATTTTTATGTCTTTGCTGATCAAAGAAAACAGTCGTTATTGCGGTGTATTTGATCCGGTGCAAGAATATTACGTATTAGAACATTATCTTGAGTTGAACTTCGTTCCGGATACGCTGTCGCTGTCGTTCGACTTCGATCTTGATCTGGATTCCCTCGGCGCAGAGTCTTATACCGAGGCAATCCTGATCTCAAAATACTGTGTGAAAGCGGACGCAAACGACTATGATCTGCCCCTTGATGAATTTCGGGAAAAGTACGATTGGGCGGACGTTCTTTGCATGGCAGGTTGGAGCGGCGTGGTCGAAAAAATCCGATCCGGGGTTGCGATTCCCGAGAACGTGATCTCGGGCAGCACCGTTGCAAGTATAGCGTCCGGTGAGTTCAACGTCACAATAACGAACCGGGCATTGAATTTCGGGATCTCCATAGATTTTTTATCGGACGATCCGTTTGAATCCAAGCCAAAATTAGGGCTCTGTCCGACAGAATATTTTGGGTGAAGAAATTTTATGACGCATAATTAAGAAAATCCGCTGCTTTCCGTCGGGAGAGCAGCGGATTTTTGTTTTGGTTGGACCGGGACGCCGGAGCGTACAGGCAGGTTATTTTATCTTCTCAAAATCGGCCGCGCCGTGCTTGCACAGCGGGCAGACGAAGTCGTCCGGAAGGACGTCGCCCTCGTAGACGTAGCCGCAGATCTTGCAGACCCATCCCTTGTTATCCTTGGTTTCGGGCTTCGGCTTGACGTTCTTCTGGTAATACGTGTAGGTCATCGTCTCGCGGTCGGAGAGGACGCGCGCCTCGGTGACCGAGCAGATGAACATGCCGTGGGTGCCGAGATCGACGTAGTCCTCGACGGCGAGCGACATGAAGGAATTGACGTGAGACGAGAGGATGACGAGCCCGTTGTCCGAACGGACGACGGGTACGCCCTCGAATTTGTCCGCCGATCTGCCGCTGCGGAAGCCGAAGTTCTCAAAGACCGAGAACGGCGCGTCGGTCGAGAGGCAGTTGACGTTCATTTTTCCCGTCTGCTTTATGACGTGATGGGAGTAATTGTCCTTGTTTATCGTGACGGCGACGCGCATCGGCGAGCTCGTCACCTGGCTGACCGTGTTCACGATGAGACCGTTGTCCTTGGTCCCGTCGTTCGACGTCACGACGTAGAGGCCGTAGCCGATATTGAAGAGCGCCTTCGCGTCGTTCTTTTCCGGGGCGTCGGGGCTCAGGGCTATGTAATCGCGGCAGAGCTCGTCGGCCAGTGCGCGCACCGCCTCGCGGGATGCGTCGTTCAGCGCCGAGTTTATCCTGACCTCGTTTTCGCAGAACGTCAGGTTGGCGCAGCCCGAGAGCATGTTTTTCATCACTTTTATCGCCGCGGGTGCCCAGCTGCCGTTCTCGATGAAGCCGACCGTGCGGTTTTTGTATCCGCGCTCGGTGAGGTGGTTTATGAACTCGCGCATAAAGGGGAAGATCTCGGCGTTGTAGGTGGTCGTCGCGAGGACTATGCGCCCGTAGCGGAAGGCGTCCTCGACGGCCTCCGCCATGTCGTCGCGCGCGAGGTCAGTCACCGCGACCTTGGGACAGCCGTTTGAGCGCAGCCGGTCGGCGAGCAGCTCTACGGCCTTTTTCGTGTTGCCGTAGACCGAGGTGTAGGCGATCATGACGCCCTCCGACTCGACGTCGTAGGACGACCAGGTATTGTAGAGCCCGATATAATATCCGAGATCGCCGCCGAGCGCCGGGCCGTGGAGGGGCAGGATCTGCGTGATGCCTATCCCCGACGCGGTGATCTTTTTGAGCAGCGCCTGAACCTGCGCGCCGTATTTGCCTACGATGCCGAAATAATAGCGTCTCGCCTCGCAGGCCCAGTCGCCGACCTCGTCGATGACCTCGTTCGCGCCGAATTTACCGAAGGCGTCGGCGGAAAAGAAAGTCCCGGTCGAGGCGTCGAAGGTCATTATGACCTCCGGCCAGTGGACCATCGGCGCCGTGAAGAACCTCAGGGTATGGGTCCCGAGGCAGAGCGTGTCGCCCTCGCCTACGACGAGCCGTCTGTCGGCAAAATCGCTGCCGTAGAAGTTTTTCATCATGGCAAAGGCCTTCTGCGACGCGACGACCGTCGCGCCGGGATAGGCCTTGGTGAAGGCGAGTATGCTCGAGCTGTGGTCCGGCTCCATGTGCTGGACGACGAGATAGTCGGGCGATCTCCCGCCCGCCGCCAGAGATATGCTGTCGAGCCATTCGTGCGAAAAGTCCTTTTCGACCGAGTCCATGACGGCGATCTTTTCGTCCTTTATCAGGTACGAATTGTACGCCATGCCCTCGGGGACCTTGTACTGACCCTCGAAAAGGTCGATCTTTCTGTCGTTTACGCCGACGTAGAACACGCCGCCGGCGAGCTCGTAAATGGCATTTTTCATGCTTATTCGGCGGGGCTGAAGTTTTCCTTGCCGACTCCGCAGAGCTGGCACTCAAAATCGTCGGGAAGATCCTCGAACTTCGTTCCGGGCTCTATTCCGGCCTCGGGGAGCCCCTGCTCCTCGTCGTATTCCCAGCCGCAGACGTCGCAGATATATTTCAT
>JAGABQ010000211.1:0-2631 GCA_017614495.1 Clostridia bacterium | reverse complement strand
GAAGCGCAGGCCGCGCACCGGGAGCGGTCCGGTTATCGGGGGGTATAAAAATGCTTGAAACAGGAACAACAGCACCGGATTTCGCTTTGCCGGACCAGAACGGGGAGACGAGAAGACTGTCCGACTATCGGGGACAGAAGGTGATCCTTTATTTCTATCCAAAGGACATGACGGGCGGATGCACGAAACAGGCGTGCTCGTTCGGTGAGCTTTATCCGCAGTTCAGGGAGAAGGGCGCCGTAATTCTCGGGGTCAGCAAGGACACCGTGGCTTCGCACAAAAGATTCGAGGAAAAATACGGCCTGCCGTTCATCCTGCTTTCCGACACGCGCCTCGAGGTGATAGGGGCTTACGGCGTGCTCAGACCCGCGGCCGAGGGGGAGAAGTTCCCGAAGCTCGTCCGTTCGACCTATCTTATCGACGAGAACGGAGTGATAGTAAAGTCGCTCGGCGGGGTAAAGGCCTCGGAAAACGCGGCGCAGATGCTCGGTATCCTGAGCGAAGGAACGGCGGAACCGTAAAACGCCCAACAAAACGTCAAACCCCTCCGGGGCCGAAAAGGCCGCGGAGGGGTTTTGAGTTGAATATACGCCATTCAGTACATCGCGAGCTCGGCGGAGTCCATGAACTGACACATCGAGAGGTTGAAGTTCTTATAGTCGGCCTCCGCGAACTCCTCGGTCGCGCACGCGACGGTTGCGCGCACGAAGTCGAGCTGATTGAAAAAAGTGATCGAAAGAGGGACCTTTATGATCCGCGACACGCCGCGTATCGTGAGGCGCCCGTATTCGTCGAGCGACATGACGTCGTTTTCGTCGTTTACGTTTGCGCGCCGGTCCCCGTCGGCGTCACCGACGATGATCTCGGGGTCGGAGGTGTACTGATATATCAAAGCCGCGGCCCGGCAGATGTTTTCCCAGCCGACCCGGTAGGTGAGATTCCACTCGGAATACAGCCAGCCGCCGTCCTTTTCAACGCCTAAAAGTTTCATGTTATTTCCTTTCGTTTACGGTTTTTTGCGCGCGAAGCGCCGGCAATGATTTCTTATTTGTCGTAGCGCCCGGTCGCGTGATTACGAAAGCCGGCAGAGGACCCGTTCGTAAATAAGCGAGCAGGCGTCGACCTCGGCCACGCTCATGACCTTTTTTTGTTTGATCCTGCCCTCGTCGTCGAGAAAATCCCATATCGACCCTATAACGTTGTCATCGTCCTCCCTGTACGGTGAAAACGCCCGCTCGACCATGCGGTACTGCCTGTACGAAAGCGGTCTCATCAGCTCGCGCTTGGTTTCCTCGTCGGCGTTCTCAAAATCCCGCGCGTCGTCACGCTCGGCAAAATGCCTGGCATAATACTGGAAAAGAACAAAAATCCTACCGAAACCGTCGATTATGAACCGCCTGAGACGGTTATGGTCGCCCTCGTCGATAAGCTCTCTCAGCATGTCGATTTTGTTTAGAAACTCGTCGTCGTAATACACGATCTTGTCAGACATCATTACGTTTCCTCCAATTTTTCAGCCACTCCTCTTTCGTGATCAGGTTCACGTGGCCCTTTCTCATTTCGTTCAGCTGCGGGACCGGGACGTTTTCGGCCGTCCACTGGTATCTGAAACCGAGCTTTTCCTGAACTCTGCGCGATCTTTCGTTTCCGTCGTAATATCCGCACCAGACGCGTTCGAGCCCGAGGTCCTCAAAGGCGTGGCGGAGCATCTCCGCGCCCGCCTCGGTCGCGAGTCCCATGCCCCAGTAGGGCACGCCGATCCAGTATCCGAGCTCGATCTCGTCGTCCTTGTCGGCGAGATCGTTGCGGTGAAGCCCCGCGCTGCCTATCGGCAGGCCGGTCTCCTTCAGCACCACGGCGAAGGTCTCGGGCGCCGAGAGTATATCCCTTATTACTTTCCGGCTGCTTTCGACGTCTGTGTGGGGCGGCCATCCCGCGGCGGGCCCGACGCGAGGATCGGACGCGTATCTGTAACATTCCGCGGCGTCGGATTCCTCCCACGGGCGGAGAATAAGTCTTTGTGTTTCCAAAATCATGGGCTTAACCTGCGTATGTCAGACGTATTCGAGGAACATCGGGACGAGGTTCGGAATACTATTTCAGATCTTCTCCCCGAGCAGACGGGAAAGCGCCTCCGGATTGCTGTCCGTTATCATCGTGATCTTGTCGCAGCTCCGTATATCGCGGCAGTCTCCGCAGGTCCCGTATCCCTTCCTGAGGGCGCACTGTCTTATCGGGCAGAGCGCTTCGCAGAACGGCGTTTTCGCGCCGTCCGCGCGGCAACCCTCGCAGTTTATCATTTCGGGGGTGATGTCAACTCCGTTGAGCTCGGACCATTCACGGGCGACCTTTTCTCTCATAGCCTGGTCGTTATTCAATGTCGCCTTGTACGCCTCGCATTTTTCGCAGTCAAGCCCGCAGTATGCCGTCATTTTTTTCATTTTTCGCTCCTTTTTTTGTCCGTCAGAAACCGTGGCCGCCGCCGTGGCCTCCACCACCGCCGCCTCCGCCTCCGGAGCCGGACGAGCTGTTGCTGTACGAATACGTCCTTATGAGCTGCGTAGAAACGTTGCTTATCCGAACGCTTTTGACCTTGTTTTTGTCGAGCTGATAGACCTCCTGCGGGGTCTT
>JAGABQ010000210.1:0-9171 GCA_017614495.1 Clostridia bacterium | reverse complement strand
TATCACACTTGTATTTCCTTTTGAATCCGAGATGACGAATGATGAAGTAGAAGAAAAGCTTACAAGCAGTTTAAAAGACATAAGTCCGTTTGAATTGGTATTACGTGGGTTTAGCAAAACAGACGATAATTATCTCTTTTTGGACATAGAAAAGGGGAAAGACATAATTGAAGCTATTCATGATGAATTGTATTCAAACCACTTTAAAGACTATTATTTTGGATTACCTTACATACCTCATATGACTGTTGGCAAGCTTAATAGTGCGCAAGAGTTAAATAATGCGTACGAATATGTCAAAAATATCGATGATAGCTTCCAAACTACAGTAAAGAAGATATCGGTAGAGATGATTGGCGAACACGAGGAATCGATCATAGTTTTCGAGAGGACGCTTGATTGATAACTTCCGGTTTGCCGGGTTAAATAATTTATCCCGACAAAACGGGATGTGAGGAGGTAAGATCCATGAAAAGACTGCTTTCAAAATGTTTGTTGGCCATTGCGTTAGTCGGCTTGTTTTCCGGTTGTTCGAGAGTTGAAAACAACGCGGTGATCCTTAATGATAACGCAACGGATATCATAAACCGTGATTTTTACGAAAGCAATTACGTTCGCGGAGCATACTACGGAACGGATCTTATTTTCGAAGACGAATCATATCCGCAGTATAGGTACTTTATCGTCCGCAACAGGGAAGATTTCGACAAGATTTTTACTTCGGACTCCGGGGTAGACATCAATTTTTCCGCTGAAATGCTCGTGATATACACGTTCCGCTCCATTTACGTCAGGCCTATAGAGCTCAGGGAACTGCGCGTCGATACCGACCGGATTCGTATAGACTTGAACATGGAGCAGAAAAGAGCGTTTTTCGAAATGTCGCGCGGCGATGCCTGTATGCCTTTTCAGAGGTACGTGGTGATCAGAATGGGCAAATCGGACTTTTCGGACATCGAGGTCAGCGTGAAGTCATAGAAACACGCGAAATTCGTTTTGAAACCGGTCTGACGCCGGTATCTTATTTCGGATAACTGTTGAAATATCGTTCGCAAAGTGGTATAATATATCCATCATGGAAGACATAAGAATCGTTGTGGCGAGCAACATCGTCGATCTCCGCTCAAAGGCGGGGATGAAACAGGCGGAACTTGCCGAAAAAATTAATTATACGGACAAATCGGTCTCCAAATGGGAACGCGCCGAGTCTCTTCCCGATGTGATCGTGCTGAAAAGCATTGCCGACGTTTTCGGTGTCTCTCTCGACTACATGGTGTCGGATCACAACGCCGTCATGTCCAAAGAAGAGGAAAAGGAACGGAAAAGGAACGAGAGAGAAGAGAAGAGGAATGAAAGACGCGCGTCAAGGAGTTCCGCCGTTAACCATACCGCAATCGCCCTTATCGTCACGGTCAGCATAATGTCCCTTGCCGTTGCCGTTTTTCTGATACTATCTCCGTTGTGCGGCAAAAATCTGTGGTACGTGCTGACGGCAGGGGTTGCGGTCTCGTGTATCCCTCTCCTCGTGTTCAATTCACTTTGGGGGATTAAGCGAAACAGTATGCTTATCATAATGGTTCTGATCATCACGTTGCTTGCAACCCTGTATTTGATTCTGATAAAATTCAACGTCTGGGAGATCTTTTTACTGGTCATCCCGGCGGCGGTGATCGTGTGGCTGAGTTTTAATATCAAAAAGCCCATATCAAAGCACGAAGATGTGACTCTCGAAGGAGTAGAATGACGTTCTACTCCTTTTTTTATTTCGCCTAACGGCTCTATTTTTCGTCATGCGATGAATAGAGCCGTTTCTACGTTCCGTAGGTTGACTGCGCACTCGTGACGTGTAAAATAAAATCGAAAACCCCGAAAGGCCGAGCGGAAAGAAATGACAAAGCGCCCCGTAAAAATGTATTACGACGATATGACCTCCGAGGCCGTAAAATGCCCGGAGCGCCGGGATAAAACGATATCCGGCTTTTCCGTTGACGAGGGGTACGATTATCTCGGGAAAGAAGGAAACATTTTTTACCGCGCTCTTTCGTTCATCGTTTACAGGGTAATCATGACGCCGATCGCCCGAATTTACTGCCGCTTCTTTCTCGGTATGAAAATATCCGACAACAGGACAAAAAAGCCCGCGCGGGGAGAAGGCTGTTTACTTTTCAGAAATCACGTGCTGACGGTCGGCGACGCTTTCGAGCCGTCCGTTGAAATGAAAGGCAAAAAAGTGTCCGTCGTCGTGAGCTCTAAAAATTTGTCTCTGCGCGGGACGCGGACGTTCCTCAAAATGTGCGGCGCTTTGCCGGTGCCGACCGGAATCAGGATGATGAAAAGATTTTCCGACGCGGTAAAAAAGAGGATCGGACAGGGATATTGTGTGACTGTATATCCGGAGGCGCACGTCTGGCCGTATTACAATAAAATCAGGCCTTTCGGAACCGGGGCCTTCGGACTTGCCGTCAGCACCGGCGCGCCGGTTTACGTTTCGACCACTGTTTTCAGGAAAGGGAGGCGTCCGCGCGTCACGACCGTGCTCGACGGGCCGCTGTACGCGGAGCCGGGCCTTTCACGAAAGGATGCCGAGACAGAGCTTTCCGGCCGGGTTCACCTTATAATGGAAAATCGCGCGTCACAATCGTGCGACACAAGCTATTACGTGAAATACGAAAAGAAAGGAACAAACGAATGATATCACTGCTTTACGCCGGCAACGGCGCGATGTTCGACGGGCTTCTGATCTCGCTGATGTCCGTTTCGAAAAACACAAACGAAAAGCTTGACGTTCACGTTTTCACGATGAATCTGAGAGATATCGACGGGAGATACACGCCTCTTAATGAAAAGCAGCGCGCGTTTCTCGAAACGGTCATCAGAAGAAAAAATCCGGACAGCGCCGTAAGACTGGTAGACGTCGGGAGCTTTTACAGGCATACGCTTCTCGTGTCTCCGAACTCCGGGACCGACTACACGCCATACTGCTTCATACGTCTTTTCGCCGACAGAGTGGGCGCCATGCCGGAAAAAATACTCTATCTCGATACGGACACGATCATTAACGGAGATATAAAGCCGCTTTTCGACACCGACGTCGACGGCTTTGAATACGCCGCGGTGCTCGATCATTACGGACGTTTCTTAATGGGATATCACTATATCAATTCCGGGGTGATGCTCCTTAATCTGAAAGAGATAAGAAAAACCGGGCTTTTCACCAAAGCGACAGAGCTCTGCGCGGCGAAGAAACTGTTTCTTCCGGATCAGACGGCGCTCCACCGCCTCACGCGGAGAAAAAAACTCCTTCCCGGAAAATACAACGAGCAAAAGCGATACGACGATCCCGAAACGGTCGTTCAGCATTTCACAAAAACGATAATCTGGCTTCCGTATTTTCACACACGAACTATAAAACCCTGGCAGACGGACGAGGTCAGCAAAGTCCTTACGAAGAGATATGACAGGCTTCTTAAAGAATATCTTCGCGAAAAAAAGAAATACGAGGAAAACTGAAATGAAAGAATCTAAGAAAAAAGTGACCGTTTTTTTCTCATGCGACGACGGATACGCGCCGTTTCTCTCCGTTTCGGCGGGTTCTCTTATATCGAACAGGGACAGATCGCGGGAATATGAGATAATCGTCCTGCACGACGGGATGAGCGCCGAAAATATTGAAAAAATAACAGCTCTCTCGTGCGAGGGGGTAAGTGTCGTTTTCGTCGATATGGGCGACCGTTTCCGCAGGTTTGCGGGCAGACTCGGTCTGCGGGATTACTACAGCCATTCGATATATTTCAGACTTTTCATTCCGGATCTGTTCCCGGAACTTGAAAGGGCGCTTTACCTTGACGCGGACACCGTCATTCTTTCGGACGTCGGAAAACTGTTTGACACCGAGCTCGGGGAAGGGCAGATACTCGGCGCGGTACGCGACGCCGTCGTTCCCGAAAACCCGGTTTTCATGAAATACGTCGAGGGCGCTGTCGGGGTGCCGACCGAAAAATACTTCAACTCGGGCGTGCTTGTCATGGATCTTTGCGCAATGAGGCGTGAGAGGGTGCTCGAGACCTTCCTGTCATACGCTTCGGAAAACGGGTTTACGCTTCTCGCTCCGGATCAGGATTATCTCAACTATATTTGCCGCGGACGTGTCAGATATCTCGGTACCGAATGGAACACCATGACGATGGATCCGCACCCGTCAGAGAGTCCCGCACTGATACACTACAATATGTTCGCAAAACCGTGGCACTATGACGACGTTCCATTCGGCGGGTATTTCTGGGAATACGCCGGGAAGAGCGTCTATTATGACGCTATTCTTGCCGAGTTCAGATCATACGGAGAGGATAAAAAGGCGCGCGATCTGGCAGCCGAGAAAAGAATGGAGGATATTGCGCTCGGGATCCTAGAGGGCGATAATTTCATGAATACCGTCGAGGTCAGGAGAAAGGCGGAGGAGAAGGAACTGTCCTGCCTGACGATTTCCCCGGACAGGGCGGCGGTGCTCAGGAGGATCAGGCAGAACGAGCGGCTCGGGGGCGATTTCTTCTTCCGCGACGTTGAGGACGATCCGCCGTCAAGGACGCTGTTGCCGGACGACGTCGATTATCTCCATGAGACCGTGAGATTCAAGGTGAACGGCGGTCTGACTCGCGTCGTCGAAAACACCGCGAAGTTCGTTTTCCGCCGCAAGCTCAGGATGTCCGTGATCGGTGAGGAAAATCTCAAAGGCATAAACGGCGGCGCGATTTTTACTGCAAACCATTTTGCCGTGACGGACAATCTCGCGATAAAAAACGTGGCGGACTCGGTGCCCGGAAAACACAGGATGTACAAACTTGTCAAGGAGGGCAATTATTTTATGCCCGGCGTGATTGGCTGGCTACTGAAATACTGTGACACTCTTCCGCTCAGCGGGAGCGTTCACACAATGAAAAAGCTCGACGAAGCAATATCACGGATATTAAAGAACGGCGATTTCATCTTGATATACCCCGAGCAGGCGATGTGGTGGAATTACAGAAAGCCGCGTCCGTATAAGATCGGGGCGTTCTGGTACGCCGCCAAGAACGGCGTTCCTGTTGTACCGTGTTTTACCGCAATCCTTCCGAAAACGGGAGACAATATCTTCGAGCCGGACAACATCAGGTACGAAACTCATATCATGAAGCCGATTTATCCCGATCCGGCCCTTAAAATCAGCGAGCGCGCGACAGCCATGATGGAGGAAAACTATCGTGTATGCTGCGAGGAATATGAAAAGATATACGGGGAGGAGCTGGTTTACGGCGAGGCGTGAAAGGGCAAGCGAAATGATAAAACTGTTCACCGACACGGCGGCAAATCTCCCCGCGGAGATTATCTCAAAATACGATATCGGCGTAATACCGCTTCAGTTTACCGTAAACGGCGTGCCCGTCTCTTACGACGGATTCAACGGTAAGGCGTTTTACGACGGAATGAGGCGCGGGGATGTCGTACGTACTTCAATGATCAACACGGTAACGTATATGAACCATTTTCGCCCGGTTCTGGAGCGGGAAAATGACGTGCTATACGTCGGAATGTCGGGAGGAATAAGCAGTACCGCCGCCTCCGCGGCGGTCGCCGCAAGGGAACTTTCGGCTGAATTTCCCGAAAACCGGATAGTTACGGTCGATACGCTTGCAGCTTCTCTCGGCGAGGGCCTGCAGGTCATTGACGCCGCCGTGATGATAAACGACGGCCTGCCGCTTGACGATATTGCCGACGCTCTTTATGAAAAACGTGACAGAATGTGTCAGTATTTTACCGTGGACGACCTCAGGTATCTCGTCCGCGGCGGCAGACTGACCGGCCCGGGAGCAAGTCTCGTCGCCAAGGCAGGCGCCGTTCTGAAGATAAAGCCGGTTCTCGTCGGAGACGACGCGGGCAGGATCATCGTAAAGGAACGGAAAATCGGGAGAAACAATTCGCTCCGCTCCCTTGCCGATAATTACGACCGGCTGGTGAGCGACAGACGCGGCCCCGTCGGTATTGCGCACGCCGACGATCCGGTCGGGGCGCAGATCCTCATTGACGCTCTGAGAGACCGGGGATGCGAAAGCGACATCATGACCGTTGTCTACGAACCCGTTACGGGCTCATACGTCGGTCCGGGCGCCGTCGCCCTCTTTTTCCCCGGGATATTCAAATAAAAAACCGGTCGCGGGTATGTTCCCGCGGCCGGTTTCGTTTAACGTTTTCTTTCAGAGATTTTTTACGGCTTCAAAACCTTTTTTCAGATCGGCGATTATGTCGTCGATATGTTCCGTCCCGATCGAGAGGCGTATCGTGCCGTTTCCTATGCCCTGATCGGCCAGTTCGCTTTCCGTCAGCTGTGAGTGTGTCGTTGACGCAGGATGGATGACGAGGGATTTCACGTCCGCCACGTTCGCGAGGAGGGAAAAGATTTCAAGCGCGTCGATAAATGCAAACGCTTCTTTCCTTCCTCCTTTGACATCGAAGGTGAAAATCGAGCCGCCGCCGTTCGGGAAATACTTTTCGTACAGACCGTGCTGGGGATGATCGGGAAGGGACGGATGGTTGATTTTTTCAACAAGCGGTTCGGATGCGAGGTAATCGATGACTTTTTTGGTGTTCTCGGCGTGTCTTTCGATCCTGAGCGACAGGGTTTCGATGCCCTGAAGCAGTAGAAACGCGTTGAAGGGCGAGATCGCGGCGCCCGTATCTCTGAGAATCACTGCGCGTATGTACGTCACGAATGCCGCCGCGCCCGCCGCGTCGGTGAACGAGACGCCGTGATAGCTCGGATTGGGATCGGATATCTGAGGATATTTGCCTGATCTCTTCCAGTCAAATTTGCCGCTGTCTATTATGATTCCTCCGAGCGTGGTGCCGTGGCCGCCGAGGAATTTTGTCGCCGAATGAACGACTATGTCGGCGCCGTGTTCAATCGGTCTTATGAGATACGCCGTTCCGAACGTATTGTCTATAACGAGCGGTATGCCGTGACCGTGGGCGATTTCCGAAAGCGCGTCGATATCCGGTATATCGCTGTTCGGGTTTCCGAGAGTCTCGACGAACAGCGCCTTTGTGTCGTCTCTCACGGCCGCGCGGACTTCGTCAAGATTGTGGATATCTACGAACGTCGCGTTGATACCGAACCCCGGCAGGGTATGAGAGAGGAGATTGTAGCTACCGCCGTAAATAGATTTCTGGGCGACGATATGTCCGCCGTTCTGGGCGAGCGCTTCGAGCGCGTATGTTATGGCCGCGGCTCCGGAGGCGAGGGCAAGCGCCGCGACGCCGCCTTCAAGGGCCGCCACTCTTTTTTCGAGAACGTCCTGCGTCGAGTTTGTCAGTCTTCCGTAAATGTTTCCGGGGTCTGTCAGCCCGAAGCGCGCGGCGGCGTGCTCGGAATTGTGAAATACGTACGACGTCGTCTGGTATATCGGTACGGCGCGGGAGTCGGTGGCGGGGTCGGCCTGTTCCTGTCCGACGTGAAGCTGAAGCGTTTCAAATTTGTAATTACTCATTTTTTTATTTCCTTTCGGTGTTTCTTTTTTGTGATATTGCGTTTTCGTGATGAATGCAGGATCACATTCGGCCGAACCGGAAATTTGCCCGGATGAGTTTTTCAAAAATGTCTTTCATGGGAGTGTCCCCCGGATGTTATACCTACCCAACAAGTAGGTGAATATATTATACCGCAGCGGACGCGTCCTGTCAATAGGGAGAAACAAAAAAACTTGCGCCGTAACGCGCGTGCGTCGGTGTTGACAAAAACGAGTTTCTGATGTATAATCTCCGGGTAGAAAAATGCGGCAGGTGTTCCTGCCGCCGTTTGGTGTTGAATTATGTCTCTCTTTGATTTTCTGAAGAAAAAAACGCCCTCGGGCGGAATTGAATATATAATCGTCGGTCTCGGAAATCCCGGCCGGGAATATGAAGGTACACGCCACAACGCCGGCTTTGACGTGATCGATCGCCTTGCGGCCTCGTGCGGTACTGAAATAAAAAGAGCAAGGTTCGAGGCCCTTACCGCCGACACGGTTTGCGAGGGTCACAGGGTCCTCCTGATGAAGCCCCAGACCTTTATGAACCTGTCCGGCAGAGCGGTCGGAAGCGCATCCGCTTTTTATAAGATCCCGCCCGAAAAAATCATCGTTCTGTGCGATGACGTCAACCTTGACGTCGGAAAGATAAGGATAAGACGCCGCGGGAGCGACGGCGGGCAGAAGGGTCTGAAAAGTATTATTTCCCGTATCGGGGATGATTTCCCCCGTATCAGGGTCGGCGTCGGCAGGCCGCCGGACCCCGCTTCCATGATTTCCTGGGTCCTCGGACGCGTTCCCGAAAATCTCACTAAAGATTATCGCTCGGCGCTTGACCGCGCGGCCGAGGCCGCCGCGTTCCTTACGTCCGGTGACGTGGATACGGCGATGAACAGGTACAACTGATGGGATATATCACCGATCTCATCCGCAATGAAAACGAATACGGCGCCGTACTGACGGCCATCCGAGAGCAATCGGGATACAGGCGGCCTCATCCGTGCCGTCTTATCGGACTTCCGGACGGAACGCGTTCGGCGCTTTTTGCCGCTTTGTCGGAGGATAACGGTACCGGACCGACCCTTATACTGACGTCAAATTACTCCGAAATGCGCCGCGTTGCCTCAGATCTGACCGAACTCGGAAGAAGGGTATTCTGCTTTCCCCCGCGCGATCCCGTTTTTTATAATATCACGGGCTCGCACGAGGCGGAACACGAGCGCATGGCCGCGCTTTCGTCGCTTCTTCGCGGCGAGGCCGATATTGTGGTCGCGACGTCCGACGCAGCGGTGCAGTTTACCTGCCCGAGGGAAAGACTCGAAAATCTTATGATGCAGATAAGCGCCTCGGAGCCGATCTCCATCGAGGAGATCGCCTCCGTGCTGAACGCCGGCGGTTACGTCAACGTTGAGCTGGTCGACGGCGAGGGGCAGTTCTCCGTCAGGGGGGGTATTGTCGACATTTTCACTCCGGGCGATTCATCGCCCGTAAGGATAGAACTTTTCGGGGACGAAATCGACAGCATGAGCCGCTTTGACGCGCTGACTCAGCGCAGGACGGTAGACGCCGAAGGGGTGTTCATAATTCCTGCGCGCGAGGTCCTTCCGGACGAAAGATCACGGAAGAAAATCGCAGG
>JAGABQ010000209.1:0-6546 GCA_017614495.1 Clostridia bacterium | reverse complement strand
GTGAAATGAAGACGGTATTTGAAAGACTGTACAACGGTCTGATCAAGGAAAACCCGACGTTTGTCCTCATGCTCGGTATGTGCCCGACGCTCGCCGTGACCACGTCGGCGATAAACGGGATAGGCATGGGTCTCTCCACCTGTCTCGTCCTTATGATGTCTAACCTCATGATATCGCTTCTGAGGAAAGTTATACCGGACAGGGTCAGGATGCCGGCGTATATCGTCATCGTCGCGTCGTTCGTGACCGTCGTCGACCTGCTTATGCAGGCGTACGTGAGGGGACTTTACGCCTCGCTCGGGCTTTATATCCCGCTGATTGTCGTCAACTGCATAATTCTCGGCAGGGCGGAGAGCTACGCCTCCAAAAATCCGCCGGTCGCGTCGCTTTTCGACGGGCTCGGCATGGGTCTCGGCTTCACCGTCGCGCTGACGATAATTGGCGCGGTGAGAGAGCTTTTCGGCACGGGGACAGTCTTCGGGCTGAAAATAATGCCTTCGTTCTACGAGCCGGTATCGATACTCGTCATGGCGCCGGGCGCCTTCTTCGTGCTGGCGGTGATAACCGCGCTCCAGAACAAGCTCAAGGCGCCGTCGGCGACGAACGTTCCGGAGAACCACAGATGCGCCGGAGAATGCGCCTCCTGCGGAGACAAGGGCTGCATGATATTCAGAAAGGCGTCGGAGGAGAACTCGGAGGAGGGTGAGACGAAATGAACAGCGTATTTGCCGGAATCGTTATAAAGATACTCTCCGCGGCGCTCGTCAACAACGTGGTGCTCAGCCGCTTCCTCGGGCTCTGTCCCTTCCTCGGGGTGTCAAAAAAGACCTCGACCGCCGTCGGAATGGGCTCAGCCGTCACCGTCGTCGTCGCGATATCGTCGGCCGTGACGTTTGTGATCAACAGATTCATCCTCATCCCGCTCGATCTCGTTTACCTCCGCACAATCGTCTATATTCTCATAATCGCTGCGCTCGTGCAGTCTGTCGAGATAATTCTCAAAAAGAAAATACCGTCGCTTTACAACGCGCTCGGCGTTTATCTCCCGCTCATAACGACGAACTGCGCCGTGCTCGGCGTTTCCATCGACAGCGCGCAGAAAAATCTCTCGTTCGGAGACTCTATGCTCTATTCCGTCGGCACGGCGGTCGGATTCTTCATCGCGATCGTCCTGATGGCGGGCATAAGGGAGAAGATAGAATATAGCAACGTCCCCAAGGCGTTCAAGGGTACGCCGATAGTCCTGATAATCGCGGGGCTGATGGCGATCGCCTTCTACGGCTTTGCCGGAGCGCTTTAAGGAGGCCGACATGCTTGTACCGATTCTCATAGCGTCCGGCGTCGTCGTCGGGGTCGGACTTATCATCGGAGTTGTCCTCGGCATCCTCGGAGAGAAATTCAAGGTCGCCGTGAACGAAAAACAGGAAAAGATACGCGAGTGTCTCGCGGGCTCGAACTGCGGCGGATGCGGCTACACCGGCTGCGACGCATACGCGAGGGCCGTCGCGTGCGAAGGTGAAAACCCCTCGCTCTGCGTAGCCGCCGACACGGCGAAAATGAGCGAGATCCTCGGCCTGAACGTCAGCGAGACGGAAAAAAGGGTCGCCTTCGTCTGCTGCTCCGGCACTTGTCTCAAGACCAATTCAAGTTATAACTACCGCGACAGCGAGGAGTGCCGTATCGCCTATCTCGCTCCGGGACACGGCGCAAAGACCTGTCCCTACGGCTGCTGCGGCTTCGGCACCTGCGCAAAGGTCTGCCCCTTCGACGCGATAAGGATAGTCGACGGGCTTGCCGTCGTTGACGAGACGAAATGCAAGGCGTGCGGGAAGTGCACCGAGGTCTGCCCCAACAAGCTGATCCACATAATCCCGTACAAGGCGAAATACGTCGTCCGCTGCTCGTCTCACAGTAAGGGCAAGGACGTCCGCGCCGCCTGTACCGTCGGGTGTATCGGCTGCGGCCTCTGCACGAGGGTATGCCCGGTCGGCGCGATCAGTCTCGACAACAATCTCGCGGTAATCGATCAGGAAAAATGCATCGGCTGCGGCGCGTGCGCCGCGAAATGCCCCGCAAAGGTCATCGTCGAACGCTGAAATGGCAAACCGCCCGCAATACCACAAAAGAATATCCCTTGTTCTTTTGGCCGTTATCATACTGACGGCCTTTTCTTCATGCGGCACGCCGGCGCGGCTCTCGGCAACGTACACCGATACGTTCGATACCGTGACGAGTTTTACAATGTATACCAATAAAGGGACAGATTTTTCTGCCGCGTCGGCCGCCGTTCACGCCGAGCTTGTGAGGCTTGACGGTATATTCGACATGTATGACGAAAAATCCGCGGTTTATCAGCTCAACGAAACGGGTGAGGTCGCGTATGATCCCGATCTTGCCGCCGTCCTTGAGCTCGCTTCCGGGTTTTACGAAAAAACCGGCGGCAAGCTTGACGTGACGCTCGGCAGAGTGTTTCTTATCTGGCACGATTTCAGGGAAGGCGAGGGCGGCGTCCCGGAATATGGGGAGCTGCTCGAGGCCTCGGCCGGCGCGGGATCAGACTGTTACGTCATCGAAAACGACAGGATAAAGCTGAAAAGCGGCGTAAAGCTGGATCTCGGCGCCGTGGCAAAGGGGTACGCCGCGAAAAAAGCCGCCGAAGCGGCAGAGGAAATCGTCGGCGGGGATGCTTTCGGCAATTTCATTCTGAACGTCGGCGGGAGCGTCACGGCATACGGTACGAAAGCCCACGGGGACGCCTGGAAGGTCGGAATAGAAAACCCCGAGGGCGGCGTTTTCACGACGCTTTCCGTGAGCGATATTTCGGTAGTCACAAGCGGAGATTACCAAAGATACCGCGAGCTCGACGGCGTAAGATATCATCACATTATTGATCCGGATACGCTTATGCCGGCCGGCCGGTTCCGCTCGGTAACGGTGATCCATCCCGATCCATTTGTCGCCGACGCGCTCTCGACCTCGCTTTTCTGTATGAGTAAGGAGGACGGCGAGGCCCTGGCGTCGCTTTACGGGGCGGAGGTCCTGTGGATATACTCCGACATGACGGCGGCGAGGACGCCGGGATTTTCTGAATATGAAAAATAAAAAAATACGCAACGACGTTATTCTTATCGGGATAATTCTTGTAATATCGCTTGCCGCCGCGGCCGTCACGGCGGTAGTGCATTTGCAAAAAAACAGCGGATATGCCGCGGAGATAACGGTCAACGGAAAGCTTTTCGGCACCTACCCTTTGAGCGGCGACGGCGAGATCGACGTTGACGGCTTGCTGACCGTTGTGATTCGTGACGGTCAAGTGAGCGTTACCGGCTCGAACTGCAGGAATCATTTGTGCGAAAAGCATTCTCCGGTCTCGCTTTCCGGTTCGACCATCGTCTGTCTGCCGCAGGGCGTCGTTATACGCATAACGGGCGACGGGGAGGTGGACGCGCTGATATGAGCAAAACGAAAAAAGCCGCGGCGCTCGGCGTTTTTACCGCCCTGGCGCTCGCGCTCTCATATCTCGAATTCATCCTCCCGATGAGCTTTATCCCGCTTCCGGGGTTCAAGCCCGGGCTCGCGAACGTCGCCGTCATGGCCGCGCTGTATCTTTTCGGCCTGCCTGAGGCGGCGCTCGTCTCGGCGCTCAGGACTGTGCTGTCGCTTTTTATGTTTTCGAATATTAACGCGTTTCTGTACAGTCTCGCCGGCGCCGCGCTGAGTCTCACCGTCATGTATCTGATGAAAAAGGCGGGAATCTTTTCGGAGATCGGCGTCAGCGTGACGGGCGCGGTGTTCCACAATCTCGGCCAGACGGCCGTCGCGTGCGCCGTCCTGCGCTCATCGGGGATATGGCTGTATTTTCCTCTGCTCGTAATCGCCGGCGCCGTGACGGGCGTCATTAACGGGCTTATCGTAAAACTGTCGCTGAGGGCGCTCAGCAAGAGCTTCTTTCGGCCCGCGGACGGGGAAGAGGACAAGAAATAAAACGTCGAGGAGATACCGTTATGAACGTAAAACGCCTTGCGGCCGCTGCTTTGCTTCTGACTTTAATAGCCGTATTTTTCTCCTGCCGTAATGATACGCGTCGGGACGACGGGATCTCAGCCCTGACGGGTGACAGCGACAGGGCGGCGCCCGTCACCGGCGAAACCGAAATGACAACGGCGGCGCATACGGCGGAAACAACATGCAATCCCGTCACGACGGCCGAGGAGACCGAACAGGTTTTGGAATTGCTCCCGTTTCTGAAGGATCCCTGCTTTAAGCGGGGAGTCAGCTATACCCGACTGGACGTCGCGCTCCCCGCGGGACGGCTGAGCTACAGTCTCGGGAGTCCAAGTTGGCTGTATACGCAGGAACAGAGCAGGTACGACATTTCAAAGGGATCGTATTCAAGCCCCGAAACGGGCGTTCACGTCTATGAGGACGCCTCTAAATATCTTTATCTCGATACCAACACCGGGATGTTTCGCATGGGCATAAAAGGCTCTAAGGAATACGACCATCCCCGGAGATGGGATGAGCGCTGGACAGGCGCGCTCATCACCCCGACGGTCGTCGACAAGATCTTTGTCAGGGATTTTGCCGCGCTCAGCGTGACGCTGGACTTTGTGCTTGACGAAGTGACAAACCATATGAACAGCGCGGAATTCAACAGAGATCTTCACTCTGCCCAGTGGAACTACTATCTGTTCGTTCAGGACAGCACGAGCACTTCGTGGTTTATGGTCGGGCTGCCGCTCTACGACTACCGCGGGACGGGTGAGACGGAATATATCTCGATCGATCCCGGCACAGGCGGCACGTTCGTCTATATTCCAACGTATGATGCCGCTTTCGGCGACGCGCGCGCGGAGATAGGCCGGCGCTTTACCCAGACCGCCGATCTTTTGCCTTTTATAGATATTGCTTTTGATATAGCCAGGGAAAAAGGTTTCCTGACTGGATGCGATCTCGATAATTTCTTTATCTCGGGTTGTAATCTCGGCTGGGAAATTCCCGGCATCTTTGACTGCATGGCCACCGTCTATGAATTCAGCATGTCCTACGCTTTGAAATAGGATACCCGATTCGAGGGTAAGGAAATTAAATAAAAACGTCAAAAAAACCGGTCGGGCAGGGAACCCGACCGGATTTTATATATTTGTGTTATGCGGTCGGTTTAGATACGCAATTGGCTTTTTGAACCACTAAAAAGCCCTTCGGCAGCGTTCTCAAGCCTTTTTTCGGGATTTTACCCATGATTTCGTATCTATTAGGACCATTTACCATGTTTTCTATCTGGTCTTAATAGATACGAGATTAAAAATCTGTTTTTTCGGATTGTTTCTTCAAATAAGCTTCTTAACTCTCTCCGCGAGAGCGAGGACTCGTTCATCATTGCGAATCGGATTGAACCACGCCCAGCGTTTGTCTGTCATGAGACGTTCGTAGAATATCTCCGGAAAAACTCCTCCCGCAACGGTATAATCCGGTTTTGTGTCGTCTGCATACTTCAAAAAGACGTTTCCGGTAACCTCCGGTGCTGCGTCAATTCTCAACTGAAAGGTCGGAAGAACGGGAGAACGACTGTACAGGATCGCCCCGTTCGGGATAACCGAAACCTGCTCCATCAGTGAAACCGCATCCTCCAGAACGCGGATCGCTTCGTCGGTTCTTCCAAGAGTCGCAAAGCAGCACGATCTCAGTTGTCCCAACTGAATCCTCTGACCGACAAACACGTCCGGTTCAAGCCCGCATCCTATCGGATGATCCTCGGTCGGCTTTTCATCGTTAAAGGAATACAGAAAATCGAGGAGCAGACTGTTTTTCCAAAACGCGAAGTTCACGTCGTTTGGTTTCTGTGGATTATTCCAGCTGATATCGCCTTCTATGAGTTCGGAAATCAACCGGAACAGTCTTCTTTGGCGAAATACCTCTAATTTGTCGTACTCATTGCGATACAGGTAACGGTTGTACAGGAGCGCGTCACTGACAGTCTCCTCGTCTGAAGCAAACCGGTCAAGAAACGCGGGAATGTATTCTTCCTCTTCAAGGCATGTATAATACGGCATGACCAGGGATTTTGCAGAAGCATTCGGATTGCTGTCGAAGAACAATTCTGCCGCCTTGCGCAACTCATCAATCAGCGAGGACGTTTTCTTTACGTCTGACTGATACAGCGCATAGCAAAGGTCAAAGAAGAAATTGCATTTTTCGCTCGCCCGCATATCGTATTCAAGCCGGATCGTTTGAATAATCTCAATCGCACGGTCTGTCGCACCTTCAGGCAAATCTTGCAATTCGTCCTTTAATTCTGCAAGACGCGCATATTTATCCTCTTCAGGTATGCCAAAAAGATAGTCTGTCGAGACGCCAAAAAAGCGTGCTATTTTGGGAATCATTTCAATATCGGGATATGTAATGCTGTTTTCCCATCTGCTGACCGATTGGAAGGATACGCCGAGTTGTTCCGAAAACTGCTCCTGCGTCAAGTTTTTGGCTTTACGCAGGGTGCGGATATTATTACCGAGATATTCATTCATTGGATGTTCTCCTTTTCTGTTT
>JAGABQ010000208.1:0-6561 GCA_017614495.1 Clostridia bacterium | reverse complement strand
GCGCATATCGCCGCGCACGCCCCGGGGATCGCGCGGACAGTCAGTCCCTTTTCGATACACAGACGTGCGACCTCCTGCCCGGGGTCGGATATACCCGGGGTGCCGGCGTCGGTGACGAGGGCGCAGGTCTCGCCGCCCGCGAGCCGGTCGGCGATCTCGCCCCCCGCCTTTACGACGTTGTATTTCTGATATATGACTGTCGGCTTTGATATCTCAAAGTGAGAGAGGAGTTTCGCCGTCACGCGCGTGTCCTCCGCAGCGATGAAATCGCACTCGCGCAAGACTTTTAGGGCGCGGAGAGTTATATCGTCGAGATTCCCGATCGGGGTCGCGACGAGATATAGCGCGCCTTTTTCGGTTTTGTTTTTTTCGTTTTCCGAAGTCATTCCGGCCATTCCCCGTTTGAGTAAATATATTCGGCGTCGGCCGTCGTCCGGCCGTTCTCGTCGGTCAGAAACAGAGGGCGCAGCAGACGGCATCCTTCGCCGCCGCCCTTTTTGCCCTCGATGAGGACGAGGCACGGCGAGATCCGGGGGTTGCCGTGGACGAACACCATGCGCTTGGGAGCGAGCCCGCTTTCCTTCATCGCGCAGATAAGCTCGGGAAGCCTGTCCGGACGGTAAACGCAGCAGAATCTCCCGCCGTAGCGGAGTATTCCCGACACGGCCCCGACGAGCTCGGAAACCGTCCCGTGTACCTCGTGTCTCGCGGCGTATTTCCCTTCGTCGGAGTTCGGCCGTCCTCCCGTCGCGCGCATGTACGGGGGATTCGAGAACACCGTATCGGCGCACCCGTTCCATTCCCTGATATCGGCGCACACGGCGTCAATCACGTCGCCGAGGCCGTTCGCGACGGCGTTCCGGCGGGTGAGATCGGCGTAATACGGCTGTATCTCAAGGGCGGTTATTCTGCGGAATTTGCCGCGCTTTGCGAGGAGCATCGAGATTATCCCGCTCCCCGATCCGAGCTCGAGCGCGTGCCTTTTCGGCTCTTTTCTGATGAACGCGGCGAGCATCAGCGCGTCCGTGCCGAAGGCGAGTCCCGAGGGATCCTGAAGAAGTCTGATGCCCTCGTTCACCTCGGTGACGGTCTCTTTTTTTTCAGTCATAAGTCTTTTTCAGTTCGGCGAACAGGGGGACGGACTCTCTTATGGTCTCCTTGCTCACGCAGAAGGCAGCGCGGGCGTATCCTGGACAGCCGAAGCTGTCTCCCGGCACGATAAGCAGTCCGAGCTTTTTCGCTCTCTCGCTCATGTCTCTGGAGCTGCCGTCCGGCGCCTTTACGAGGAGATAAAACGCTCCGTCCGGCGGGACGAAGTCAAATCCCAGTTTTGTAAGAGCGGAGCAGAGGACGTTCCTGTTTTCGCGGTACAGCGACACGCTGCATTTTTTGTCGGCGTGCTCTGCTATCACCCTCTGCATGAGGGAGGGGGCGCATACGTAGCCGAGCATACGTCCCGCGCCGCAGGCCGCGTCGAATATCTTTTCCGCGCCGTCGGCCGAGGGGAATACCGTAAGATATCCGATACGCTCGCCGGGCAGCGAAAGCGACTTTGAAAATGAATTGCATATCACGGTATGCGGATAGAAATCGGGGATGAACGGCGGTTTTGCCCCGTAATATATCTCCCTGTACGGCTCGTCGGATATTATGTATATCCGCTCGCCGAGCTCGTCGGATTTTTTATCGAGGAGTTTGCCGAGGGCCGCGAGCTTTTCGGCTGAATATATCTTTCCCGAGGGGTTGTTCGGCGAATTGAGTATGACCGCGCGCGTCCCGGGCGTCAGCGCCTTTTCGATCCCGTCAACGTCGAGATCAAAATCGTCGCCGGTATTTGGTACGACGACAGCTCTCCCGCCGGCTCCCGAGGTAAATACCCGGTATTCCGGGAAAAACGGGGCGGGGATGATGATCTCCGGCCTTTTTTTGGTGACGAGCGCTTTAATTGCGATAACAAGAGCGGCGGCCGCCCCGCAGGTGACGTAGGTCAGCTCGGGGAGCGCGCCCTTTACCGTCGCGGCGATGGCGGCGCGAGCTTCGTAAAGACCCGGTGCCGAGGTATAACCGTGAAGGGCGAGCGACGGCTCGGACGATATGAGCTCGGCCATCGTTGCGGTCACGGCCGCCGGCGTCGGCACGGCGGGGTTCCCGAGACTGAGGTCGCATATTTTTTCACCGCGCGCACGCGCGGCTTTGCCGTATTCGAAAAGTTCTCTTATCGCCGAGCGTTCTCTTCCCAGCGCAAGGACGTCTGTTGAAAGATTGGGTTCCATGTTGCTCCTCTTTTCGGTCATTATATTCTGTCAGCTCTCGCTTCGGTGATTTCCGCCTTGATCCCTTTTTCGGCGAGCATCTTCTGCAGCTCTGCCGCGGGATCGATCCTGTCGGAACCGAGAAGCGAGACCAGCAGTTCCTCCTGCTTTTCCTCGGGGAGGGAAAGCAGCATTTTTTTCGCCGCTCCGTTCACGATCGGTGAATCGCTCCCAGTGAGCCGGGGGATCATCCTGTCGGCGAGCGGGGCAAGGTCGAGATGTTTTACGGTAAGCGTGAATTTAATCATTTTCCTTTGAGCTCAACGACGGTGACGCCGGTGTCTCCCTCCCCGTAAACCCCGGATCTGAACGATACCGAGCGCGGGTCTTTTATAAGTCTGGCGGATATCGCCGAGCGCAGAATGCCCGAGCCCTTGCCGTGGATTATCGTGACTCTCTCGAGATTCGCGAGTATCGCGCGGTCGAGATAGCCGTCAATATCGTGCCACGCCTCCTCGGCGGTTTTTCCCCTGACGTCGATCGAAGGCCTTATATCGTCGGCTGCGGTCGACACGAAACTGTCGGCGGCGCGGACGTTATCCTCGCGTTTTACCGTGACGGCGCTCTCTACGACGCGCAGCTTGCCGACGTTCGTCCTCGTGATCATGTTGCCTATCCTGACGGAGAGGTTGCCCTTTTTGTCCGGCAGGGAGGTGACGGTGCCTTCTTTTCTCAAGTCGGAAAGATATACCCGGTCGCCCTTTTCGGGCGGCCTGTCGAGCGGGACGCCGCGCTCGTCCTCCGTAACGGGGTCGACCGCCTCGGCGGCCTCGCGAAGCTTTTTGCGGAGTTCCCGACGGCCTTCGTCGATGGATTTCCCGAAGGAGGCCTTTTCCTGTTCTTTTCTTATGCCGTCGAGCTTTTCGAGGACGTATTCCTCGGTCGCGCGGGCGCTAGAAATAATCTGCGACGCCTTTTCGCGGCTCTTTTCGAGCTCCGTCTCGGCTCGGCTGAGCTTTTCGCCTGCTGTCCTCTCGGCGTCGGCGAGGAGCTTTGAGGCCTTTTCGCGCTCTTCGGCGGCGGCGCGATGCTCTTTTTCCGCCGCGCGGCGGCTCTCTTCAAGCCGTTCGAGCATGTCCTCGAAGCGGAGGGCGTCGGAGGCGAGCTTTTTCCTCGCGTTTTCTATGACTCTTTTGTCTAGCCCCAGCTTTTCGGATATCGCGAAGGCGTTGGATTTTCCCGGAGCCCCTATCGTGAGGCGGTACGTCGGCCTGAGCGTCTCGACGTCAAATTCGCACGATGCGTTCACCACGCCTTCCGTCTCGAGGGCGTAGGCCTTTATCTCGGCGTAATGCGTCGTGGCGGCGCAGAGCGCGCCGGACTCTCTTATACGCTCGATTATCGCGGCGGCGAGGGCGGCGCCCTCCGTCGGGTCGGTGCCCGCCCCGAGCTCGTCGAAGAGCACGAGCGAGTTTTCCGTTACCGTGTTTATGATCCCGACCGTGTTGACCATGTGCGCAGAGAAGGTCGAGAGCGACTGTTCTATCGACTGCTCGTCGCCTATGTCGGCGAGGACGCCGTCGAAAATACACGCCTGCGAGCCCTCGTCGGCAGGGATGTGGAGCCCCGCCTGGGCCATGAGGGTCAGCAGGCCTGTCGTTTTGAGGACCACGGTCTTGCCGCCGGTGTTCGGACCCGTTATTATCATGGTGTCGTAATTCCCGCCGAGGGCAACCGTCACGGGGACGACTTTGTTCCTGTCTATGAGGGGATGCCGCGCGTTTTTGAAAAGAAGACGCTTCTCCCCGGTGAAGGAGGGCTCGCTGCCTTTCATCCGGCAGGACAGCTCCCCGCGGGCAAATACGAACGCAAGGAAAGTCAGCGCGTCGTAATTTCCCTTAATTTCGTCGGCTGAGGCGGCGACGGACGCCGAAAGCTGAGCGAGGATCCTCTCGATCTCGCGGTCCTCGCTGACCTCGAGCGTGCGCAGCTCGTTGTTTGCGTCGACAACGGCGAGGGGCTCTATGAAAAACGTGGCTCCGGACGCCGAGGTGTCGTGTACGAGGCCCTTGACCTCGTTTTTATATTCCGATTTTACGGGCACGACGTACCGCCCGTTTCTCATCGTGACTATGTTTTCCTGGAGATATTTCGAAAACTGTCCGCCCGCCGAGGCGTAGCGCTGAAGCGTTTCGCGGATCCCCGCGTTGAGCCGGCGCATTTTGCGGCGAATGTCGCTGAGCTGAGGGCTCGCGTCGTCGGAGATCATGTCCTCCGAAATGATCGCCGAATTGATTTCGTCCTCGAGCCGTCTTATGGGGACAATCCTGCCGAAATGCTCGGTCAGACTGTTGCCCGAACGGTCGTCGCCGTCTCCGAAGAAATAGTCGCTGACCCTTCTTGACGCGGTGAGCAGGGAAGATATCGCCGTCAGCTCGCGCGGGTTGAGGACCCCGCCCCTGACGGCGCGGTCGGTCGGATCGGTTATATCCGAAACTGCGGAAAAAGCTGGCTGTCCCTTTGCGGTTATCAGCGCCTTCGCGTCGCTCGTCTGTCTCTGCCTGAGTTTTACCGTAAAGGCGTCGCTTTCCGGCATCAGACGTAGAGCCATTTCCCTGGCTCCCTCGGTCTGGCAGAGCGAGGCAAGACCGGCGCGTATCTTATCAAATTCGAGGGTCGTGACCGCCCTGATAAAACTGTCCATCATTTCCTTTTGAGTTTTTTGTACTGATTGAGCGAGACGAAACCTCTGCCGAGGGACGAGATGAGATATTTCTCGATTATTTCGGCGGCGCAGGGATCGGGTTCCGGCCCGTAGATTTTTTTGTGATCGCAGGAGTTTTCGTACGTGAAGAAGCGCACGGCCTCGTTCGTGAGCTGAAACGCGTCTCTTTTCTCCTCCCGGCTGAGGCACGACTGGCATAGTACGTCGCCGTCGCCTATCGAGAAATACAGTTTTTCGCCGTCCGATCCGCAAAGCGCGCAGCCGTCGAATGGGGGCATCACCCCGAGCGAGAGGAGCAGACGGGTCTCAAAGACCGTCTTTACCGTGTCTGCCGGCCGGAGCTTTTCGGAAAGAGCGTAAAGCGAATTCAGCGAGAGACGGAGCACGTCGTTTTCCACAGCGCCGTCCATGCACACGAAATCGACGACTTCGCAGATGTAGCAGGCGACGTACATCGACTCGATGTCTTTCTCTATGCCCGGAAACATCTTTTTCGGCGTGCATTCCGAAAGGACGTAGTATCCTCCGCGCTCGTTGAGCACGAACTCGGAGTACGAGAAAAGGGAACAGCCCGCGCGGTTTTTGTTTTTCGTGCTTTTGATGCCTTTTGCCGTGAAAAGGATCTTGCCGCGCTCCGCCGTCAGGGCGGTTATCAGTCTGTCGTTTTCTCCGTGATCCGACGCGCGGATCACGAGGCCGTTTGTTATGATCCCGCGCTCCGACATTCAGTCAAAATCCTTTTTGCCGAAGCCGAAGTTTTTGAGACTGACGTCGCTGTCGCGCCAGTTTTCGCGCACCTTGACCCAGAGGTCGAGATACACCTTAGTCCCGAGGAACTTTTCAAGGTCCTCCCTCGCGTAGGTTCCTATGCGCTTGATCTCTTCTCCGTCGTGACCGACGATAATGCGCTTGTGAGACTGGCGTTCGCAGAATATCTCGGCGCGGATGCTGATGAGGCCTTTTTCCTCGACCCAGTCCTCGATCACGACCGCCGTTCCGTGCGGGATCTCCTCGCTCGTTGTGCGGAGGATCTTTTCGCGTATCATCTCGGCGGCGATCTGCCTCTCGGGCTGATCGGTTATCTCGTCGGCGCCGAACATCCATTCGCCCTCCGACAGGAGCTTTGAGAGCTCGTCGAGAAGGACGTCGACGTTTCTGCCTTTTTCGGCGGAAAGCGGGACGACAGAGGCGAAATCGTACATATCCCGATAATCGAGAATGGTCTGCCCGACGGCCTCGGCGCTAACCTTGTCGGTTTTGCTTATGACGAGCACGGCGGGGAGCTTTGCCTGCCTGACCCGGTCGATGACGGCGAGGTCGGTCTTTCCGGGTCTTACGCCCGCCTCGACGACTATCACGGCGGCGTCCGCCGAGCCGATCGTTGTGGATACCGCCTTGAGCATATAATCTCCCAGACGGTTGCGCGACTTTGTGAGTCCCGGCGTGTCGATAAAGACGAACTGATCCTCTCCCTTTGTGAGAATGCCGGTGATGCGCGTCCTCGTCGTCTGGGGCTTGTTTGATACTATTGCAATTTTTTCACCGAGCAGGGCGTTCAGAAGCGTTGATTTCCCGACGTTCGGG
>JAGABQ010000207.1:0-3178 GCA_017614495.1 Clostridia bacterium | reverse complement strand
GCGCCCGAGATCTTTGAAGAAGTGAGCGGTAGCCCCTGCTCCTTTGCCATTTTTATCGTAATCTGATTGACCTCAGGCTGGAACATGGAGCAGCAGAGCGGCATACCGCATACGCCGAGCCCTCCCGTTATCCTCGTCTCGTCCCTTATGCCGATCTGTCTGAGATCGATCCTCGTCTTGAAAACAGAGGCGAGCTCCTTGACGAGTTCCCTGAAATCGACCCTGTCCTCCGCTGTGAAACAGAACGTCAGCTTTGAGCAGTCGAACGAATATTCCGCGTCGACGAGCTTCATCGGGAGAGCGGACTCTTCTATCAGTTCAAGGCATTTGTTGAACGCCTCCACCTCGCGCTCCTCGTTGTCGGCTACGCGTTCCTCATCCTCCGGCGTTGCTATCCTGATGATTTTTGAAAGCGGAAGGGTGATTTTTTCGGATATCACGGCCTTTTCGGAAAGAAGGACCTTTGCGTACTCGAGCCCGTTTCCGGTATCCGCGATGACGCCCATGCCCGGCTTTACGTCAATGCCGTTTCCGTCGTAATAGTCCCTGCCCTGTCTGGTTTTCACCGTGACGGCAAGGGCCTCGATCCCTTTCGGGCGCTCCGGAGCGGCGGGCTTTTCGGCCGGGGCCTCAGGAGTGTCATCCGCTATATCTTCGGAAATCTCGCCGGCCGGCTCCCCGGTTATCTGGGAATCATCCGGGAGGGCGGCGGCCCTTTTCTTTTTGGGCGGGCGCGGTCTGCGCCTCTTTTTCTTTTTTGTCTCACCGTCGGACGCGCCGGCGGCAGGTTTCTTTTCTTTAGGTCCTTTGACCTCTTTGGTCTCTTTTTCTTTTTTGTTCTCTTTTTTCTCTTTCATATCGATACCGTTATCATGACATAAGCGTGCACAAGTCGGCGCACAGCGCGGTGACCGAAGTCGATACGTTCACCGCGCCCCCATCGATGAGGATCGCCGTTTCGAGCACTCTGTCGTAGTATTTCATAGCCGAGCGAAGCGTCATCCGAGCCCCGTCCGACCTCGCCTCGCCTATATCGGAATAAAACAGCGTTCCCGTGCCGTTTTCTCCGCGTTTCGCGGCCGCGACGTCGCGCAGGGCGTTCATCAGCGACCTTAGCGCCTCCGCGGTATCGTCACGTCCCGAGCCGCAGGCGGTTTTGAGAGCTATGAGAAGCTCCGCAGGCCTTTTTTCTCCGAGCGCGCGCACAACAAGCGGAACGTTCTCGTTGCGTTCTATCCCTTTCCCCGAAACGAGTCTGAGCGCCGCGCCTATCGCGCCTCCCGCCTGCCTGACGACCGAAGCGGCCGCGGCCGGGTCTGTTTTTTCAAGCTCCGAGTATTCGCGGGACAAAACCCTGAGATGTCCCGCCAGCGTCTCGTCTCCGAATATCTCGGTGCTGAGCTCAGGCGCCCTTGAGCGTATCGTCGGCAGAAGGGACGATGCGCTGTCGCAAAGCAGGATAAAATAAACTCCCGCGGGCGGCTCCTCAAAAATCTTGAGCATGGCGTTCTGAGCGCTGACGGTCATTCTCTCGGCGTTTTCGAGGACGTAAACCTTTGCGCTGCATTCCGTCGGAGCGATGAACGCGTCCGCCTTCAGCTGTCTTACGTCGTCAACGCCGATGCTTTTAAGTCCCTTTTTCGGACCTGTGAAAATGACGTCCGGCGATACGCCGTCGAGTATCTTGCGGCAGAAAAGGCAGCCGAAGCACGGCCTGTCCTCGCTCCCCGTACAGCAGAGCGACATCGCGATGAGCCGCGCGGCCGTGTGTCGTCCGCTCCCCTCGGGGCCGGATATTATCATCGACCCGGGAAATCTCCTTTTTTCCGAAAGCGCAAGGATATAATCTCTCAGTCTTTCGTTCCCGAGGAGATAGTTTTGAGGAATCATCAGAGTCTGCGGAGCTCGTCAACGGTGAGGATGAATACCGTCGCCCCGCCGACCGTCACCTGCTCGGCGTTGTTGCCGTATTTCGGAGAGGTCCTCGCGATCGAGGGTATGCTCTGAACTCTTCTTTCGGAATGTTTCGATATTATGCTGCAGGCGTCGTCAACCGCTTCGTCGGGCACTCCGATCAGAAACGTGGTGTTCCCGCTCATCAGAAATCCGCCGGTCGACGATATTTTCGTCGCGGCGTATCCCGCAGTGCTGAGACTGTAGTTTACGTCCTGAGCGTCGTCGTTGTTGATTATCGCTAAAAGAAGTTTCATTCATGCCTCCGCGCGGCAGAGTCGTAAACTCCCCGCTACTTTGTTATTTTACCATTTTTTGCTTTCTTTGTAAAGAGATAAAATTCCGATTGACAAAAAACACGGTTTGGTATATAATTCTGTCAGTAAATAATCCGGAGGAAAACCATGGATATCAAAGAAATGATCACGTCAGTCGTCGGCAAGATCAGCGACGACAGCAATCTTCTCGCAAAATTCAAAAAGAACCCGTCGTCGGTCGTCAAGTCGCTTCTGAGCAAGCTCGGGATATCAAAAGAAACACTTACGAAAGACCTCATCAACAAGGTCGTTGAGGGCGTCAAGGCAAAGCTCGGTATCGACACAGCGACGTCGCTCCTCGGCAAGCTTTCGGGACTTTTCGGAAAGAAATAAAACCTTCAGAGGGTCGGCGCCGCCGGCCCTCTGTCCCACTCGGGGATAAAACTCTCCGAGGCAGAGCTGCCGTCCTGCGTATAAACGCCGTAAAAGCCGAGATCCTCCGCCGCCTCGCATACAAGGCGGTATTCGCCGTCGCCGACCGTGCGGTTCAGCTCGTCGGGAACTCCCGGCTGGGGAGTGTACTGTGACATTACGGAAACGATGACGCCGCCGGGGTCGTCAAGACCGCGGTACAGCGCCCTCAGCGTCTCCGCCGATTCGCGCGCGTATCCAGGGAGAACTAGGTGCCTGACGATCACGCCGCGCCTGAGCATCCCGTCGCCGTCAAAGGACGGCGGCCCGACCTGCGCCGACATCTCGTTAATCGCCGAAAGCGCCGCCGCGGCGTAACCCGGAGCGGACGAGTATTTTACTGCGAGCGCGTCGGACGAATACTTGAAATCGGGAAGATACACCGAAACGTATCCCCTCAGCGATTTTATCGCGCCGACCGAGTCGTACCCTCCGGTATTATACACGACCGGAAGAAAAAAGCCCTTGTCCCATGCGATTTCGAGGGAACTTTTTAT
>JAGABQ010000206.1:0-4283 GCA_017614495.1 Clostridia bacterium | reverse complement strand
TAGTACACAAGACCTTTATATCCGTCAACGAAAAGGGAACGAGAGCCGGCGCCGCGACGCTTATCGACATGAGGGCAGGGGCGGCGGCACCGACTGAGGAGCCGAAGAGGGTCATCCTCGACCGCCCGTTCGTCTATATGCTCATCGACTGCGAAAACAATCTCCCGTTCTTCATCGGGACGATGTACGACGTGGGAAAATGAGAAAAACGGTTTGTAAGCTCGTTCTGCTCTTGTCGGTCATGATCCTGTTCGGGTGCTCGAAGCCGGCGGTCCATCCCGACGGGATAATGCCGGATGACGTCTCGGGGCTAGATTTTTGGATCCTTTACGACGCGAAGGATGAGATGTTCGCGGATTACAGGATCTGGCCCGGCTTCGGAGTCACCGGCTACGTGCCCGAGAAATATTTTCCGGAGGATGACGAGGACTCTCGGTACGTCCCATCTAACGGAGAATACGTCAGATACGACGTCACAGCGTGGCCCGACTACTCCGATGGCGGCAGGTACGTGACTTCCATCGATATCCGCGGGGTTAGCGACGTCAGCGTATTCGGTTTGACCGTCGATTCCTCCGTAGGTGAGGTCCGCGAAAAGCTGACGGCAAAGGGCTTTACCGAAGAGAACATTGAGGTCGACACGTTTGTCATATTCAGTTCTCCGGACGGAAAGTACAGAATCGCTTTTTCGACGTTAGGTCGCAGAATACAGATATCCGCCCCTGTCGGAAACAAAAATCACATTATTTTTTGAAAGCCCTCTACATAAAATCAACTCTCTGAAAAAGGAGACAATACAATGAAAACATTATTCAAACGGCTCGCGGCGGCGGTGATCGCGGCGCTGACGCTCATATCGCTTTTCGGGTGCCTCAAAGGCGGCGGCTCAGTGCCCGCGGGATCCGGAGAAAACACCGACGTCTTTACCCCGAGCCCCGCCGTGCCGGGCGCGCTCGCCGCGCCGACGGACGGGAACGTGACGGATTTTGCGCTCAAGCTTTTCCGCGCGTCGGCCGGGGACGGCGAAAACGCCCTCCTCTCGCCGCTCTCTGTGCTTTACGCGCTCGCTATGACTGCAAACGGCGCAAAGGGTCAGACGCTTTCCGAGATGGAGAACGTCCTCGGCATGGAGATCGACAAGCTTAACACCTACCTCGGCGAGCGGATGAAGACCCTCCCGCGCGGGGATAAATACAAGCTCGACGCGGCAAACTCGATATGGTTCAAGGAAGACGAGAATTTCTCCGTGAAAGAGGACTTTCTTAAAGTCAACGAGGATCATTACGCCGCCGAAGTCCGCAGCGCTCCTTTCGACGACGGGACGCTGAATGATATAAACAACTGGGTCAAAGAAAAGACCGACGGGATGATCGAGAAGATGCTTGACAAGATCGATCCGAATTCGGTAATGTTCCTAATAAACGCCCTCGCCTTCGACGCGGAGTGGGAAGAAAAGTACGTTGACGGCGACGTCCGCGAATCGATTTTCATTCTTGAGGACGGGACGTACAAAAAGGCGACGTTTATGTATTCTGTCGAGGGAGAATATCTCGAGGACGAAAAGGCGGAGGGATTCATAAAATATTATGCAGGCCGCAAGTACGCCTTCGTGGGTCTCCTGCCGAAAGACGGCGTTAAGCTCGCCGATTACGTCGCCTCGCTCGACGGTAATAAACTGAACGAAATGCTCTCGAGCCCGTCCCACGAGAAGGTAAAGGTGTCTGTTCCGAAATTCGAGACCGAATACGATGCGGAGTTGTCGCGTGTGCTCGCACGGATGGGTATGCCCACGGCTTTCGACGGTGACCATGCGGATTTTTCCGGGATAGGCACCTACAGAGACGGCAACCTTTACATCGGGGCAGTATTACACAAGACCTTTATATCGGTCGACGAGAAGGGCACGAAGGCCGGCGCCGCGACGGTAGTTGATACGATGACATTCACCTCAATACAACCCGAAATGAAAAGAGTTTACCTCAACCGGCCGTTTGTCTATATGCTCATCGACTGTGAAAACAATCTCCCGTTCTTCATCGGAACGATGTACGACGTGGAGAAATGAGGTAAAAAATTATGAAAACAACATTTAAACGGCTCGCGGCGGCGATGATCGCGGCGGTGTTCCTGCTGCTTGCCGTCTCATGCAAGCCGATAACTCAGCCTACCGATAACGGAACGGGAGCGAAGCCCGCGCCGGACACCTCATCGCAGCCAGAGCCCAGTACTGTGACTGAAACAGAACCGCAGACCGACGCGGCCGAGCCGCTCGGCATGATGCCGGAAGACGTCTCGGGGCTCGATTTCTGGATACTTTACGACGCGAAGGATGAGATGTTCGCGGATTACAGGATCTGGCCCGGCTTCGGAGTCACCGGCTACGTGCCCGAGAAATATTTTCCGGAGGATGACGACTCTCGGTACGTCCCATCTAACGGAGAATACGTCAGATACGACGTCACAGCGTGGCCGGACTATGCCGACGGAGGCAGGTACGTGACGGGAATCACGATCGCCGGCGCCCACGACATCAGTGTTTTCGGCCTGACGGTCGATTCCTCCTTCGCTGAGGTTCGTGAAAAGCTGACGGCAAAGGGATTCACCGAAAATGACATCGAGGTCGATACATTCGTCAGTTTCACCTCACCGGACGGGAAGTACTGGATATCTTTTGGTTCGTCCGGCATGATACAGATAACCGCTCCGGTCGGAAACAGAAATCACTGGAGATTCTGAAAGTCCTCTTGACAAACCGCGGACGCGGTGGTATAATACGCGAAACATAATAAAAGGCCGTGATGCGGACGGGCGGAACAAAGGATGTCCAAAGAGAGTCGGGGAATGGTGAGATCCCGGCGTCAGACGATCCGCCGGATCACCGCGGAGCCGAGAGCACGAAGCCGCGCGGCGGGGGAGGGCTCTACGTGATTGCTGCGTTAATGCATAAGACTTGACAGAGTCTGAGCGCTCCCTCAGGGGGGAATTTGAGTGGTACCGCGGGTAAGTCGTTTCACCCGTCTCAAAGCTGTTTGAGACGGGTTTTTATTTTTCGGAGGAGACAACCGACATGAAACACAGCGAATCGGATATGAGACTTTACGAGATAGCTTCGAGGATCAGGGAAATGCGCGAGATAATGGGCATCTCCCGCGAAAGCATGGCGAAGCTCACCGACGTCACGCCGGAGACCTACTCGGTCTATGAGTCCGGCGGGGCGGACATCCCGTTTTCGTTCATACACAAATGCGCGATAGTCCTCGGGGTGGAGCTCACCGAGCTGCTCGAGGGCGGGGGCGGCGCGCGCCTGACCTCCTATACCGTGACGAGACACGGAAAGGGTCAGCAGACCGCCCGCGAGACCGGCATCGAGATCGACAACCTCGCGCCGAATTTCAAGAACAAGATCGCCCAGCCCTACTGGGTCAGATACGAGTACGCGGAGGAGCTCCAGAACAAGCCGATCCACCTGACGAAACACGACGGGCAGGAGTTCGACCTCGTCATTTCGGGCTCGCTCCTCGTCCAGGTCGGCGAGAACAAAGAGATACTCAACGAGGGCGACTCGATATACTATAACAGCTCCACCCCCCACGGCATGATCGCCGTCGGCGGGCGCGACTGCGTTTTCTGCGCCGTCGTGCTCCCCGGCAAGGAGACGAGCGAGGAGACCGTCCGCGCCGCCGTCGCCGCCGTGAGATACGACACCCGCCTGCTCTGCGAAAAGTTCGTCGGGGTCAAGGAGGACGAAAACGGCACGCCGGTAAAGGTGGATTTCAAAAATACGGAGAGCTTCAATTTCGGGTTCGACTGCGTCGACGCGATAGCCGAGAAATATCCCGACAAGACGGCGATGATCCACCTCGACAAGAACAAGAACGAGCGCGTCTTCACCTTCAAGGACATAAAGAAGGAGTCGGCGCGCGCGGCGAATTATTTCGAGAATCTCGGGATAAAGAAGGGCGACCGCGTGATGCTCGTCCTCAAGAGACACTGGGAGTTCTGGGTCGCGATGATTGCACTCCACAAGCTCGGTGCGGTCGCTATCCCGGCGACGTATCAGCTCAAGGTCCACGATTTCGAGTACCGCTTCCGCATGGCCGGAGTAAAGGCGCTGCTCTGCACGGCCGACGGCGACACCGCCGACATGGCGGACAAAGCCGCCGAGTCCTGCCCGACCGTCGGGATAAAGATCCTCGTCGGCGGAAAGCGCGAGGGCTGGCACGATTTTGACAGGGAATACACGGTGTTCTCGAGTGTTTATCAGCGTAGAGAGGACACCCCGG
>JAGABQ010000205.1:0-5340 GCA_017614495.1 Clostridia bacterium | reverse complement strand
TCCACAGTCTCTTTTTCGATTTCGGAGCCTCGGAAATCTCCTCGCCGACCGCCGAGAGTTTTAACCTCACCCTGTCCATCCGCCCGTCGGGGTCGATGAAGGTGCGGCCGACGTATTTGTTCTTGATAAGTCCTATGCCGTAGGGTATTCCCGAGGCCTCGGCGTAGCCGAGCGCCGCGTCGAGCCCCGAGTCCGGCACGCCGATCACGATGTCGGCGTCGACGGGATAGGTCTGCGCGAGGATCTTTCCGGCCTTTACCCGCGCGCCGTGCACCGCCACGCCGTCGAGGACCGAGTCGGGGCGGGCGAAATAGATGTATTCGAAAACGCAGTGCTTTGCCTCCGCCGTTCCGCAGTGCTCGCGCCTCGACGTGACGCCGTCGGGGGAGAAAATTATCATCTCCCCGGGCTCGACGTCGCGGATGAACTTTGCGCCCACCGCGTTGAGAGCGCAGTTTTCGGAGGCGACGACGTAGGCGCCGTCGGGCCTCATTCCGTAGCAGAGCGGGCGGAAGCCGTGTCTGTCGCGGACGCATATCAGCTTGCGGGCGCTCATCATGACGAGCGAGAAGGCGCCCTCGAGCCGCGCGACGGCGCGGCTGACCGCGTCCTCGATACACCCGGACGTGAGCCGCTCCTTGGTGACGAGATAGGCGATTATTTCGGTGTCGCTCGATGTGTGGAATATAGCCCCCGAGAGCTCGAGCTCCGAGCGGAGAGCCGACGCGTTTGAGAGATTGCCGTTGTGCGCGAGGGCGAGTTTGCCCTTCTGGTGGTCGACCTCTATCGGCTGGCAGTTTCTGATGCCCCCGCCGCCCGTCGTGCTGTATCTCGTGTGGCCGACGGCCATCCTCGCCTCGGGGAGGGATGCGAGGGCCGAATGCGAGAACACCTCGCCGACGAGTCCGATGCCCTTGTGAGACGCGAACACCCCGTCGTCGTTGACGGTAATGCCGCAGCTTTCCTGCCCCCTGTGCTGGAGGGCGTACAGCCCGTAATATGCGATCCCGGCGACGTTCTGCCTCGTTTCGGAGTATATTCCGAAAACGCCGCATTCCTCGTGTACGCTCATTATTTTCCGCTGTCGCCGTAGTTCGAGAGCACGCGCGCCGACGGGTCGGAAACGTCGCAGCCCTCCCACTCTTTGTTCGGCATCCAGAAGCCGGCGATCATCTCCGACTGTCCGGGATAGTATTTTTCAAAGATCTCACGGTAGAGGAGCGATTCCTTTGTGAAGGGGCGGGCGTGATTGTACTTTGCGCGCCTCTCCTCGAACTCCCCGTCGGTATATTGCTCCCCGGCGTATTCCTTGAGATAATCGACCATCGAGTGGCCGACCGCGTCGGAAAAGGCCGCCTTTTCGCGCCACAGGATCCCGTCCGGCAGATAGCCGAGCCCCTCGAAGGCGTGGCGGAGGAGATATTTACCTTTGCCGTATCTGTTCATTTTCATTTCTGGATCGACGCTCATGACGTATTTCACGAAGTCAAGATCGCCGAAGGGGACGCGCGCCTCGAGGGAGTTCACCGATATACAGCGGTCGGCGCGGAGCACGTCGTACATGTGCAGCTCGCGCACCCGCTTTTCGGCTTCTTTCTGAAACTCGGCGGCGCCCGGCGCGAAGTCGGTGTATTTGTAGCCGAAGAGCTCGTCGGATATCTCCCCGGTGAGGAGCACCCTGACGTCCGTCGTTTCGTGTATCGCCTTGCACACGAGATACATGCCCATGCTGGCGCGTATCGTCGTTATGTCGTACGTCCCGAGCAGGCGTACGACGGAGTCGAGCGAGGATATGACCTCCTCCGGCGTCATATAAACCTCGGTGTGGTCAGAGCCGATGAAGTCGGCGACCTGGCGGGCGTATTTGAGGTCGATGGCGTCCTCGCTCATGCCGATCGCGAAGGTTCGAATCGGGCGGTCGCTCTTTTTCGCGGCGATGGCGCACACGAGCGAGGAGTCGAGCCCGCCGGAGAGCAGAAAGCCGACCTTGGCGTCCGAAACGAGCCGCTTTTCCACCCCGGAGATGAGCTTTTCCCTTATGTTCCGGCACACCGTTTCGAGGTCGTCGCGACAGACGGCCGCGACCCCGGCGGGGTCGGCGTACCGCACGAACCTGCCGCCCTTATAATAGTGTCCGGGCGGGAACGGCATGATTTTTTGAGTAAGGCCGACGAGGTTTTTCGGCTCGCTCGCAAAGAGTATTGCGCCCGCGGCGTCATATCCGTAGTAGAGCGGGCGGATGCCTATCGGGTCGCGGGCGGCGATATACTCGCCGGTACGCCCGTCGTAAATTATACAGGCGAACTCGGCGTCAAATTTCGGGAACGCCTCCGTCCCGTACTCGAAATACATCGGGAGTATAATCTCGCAGTCGCTGTCGCTGAGGAACTTATAGCCCTTTTTTCTGAGCTTTTCGCGTTCCTCGGCAAAGCCGTAGAGCTCGCCGTTGCACACGGCACAGCAGCCGTTCATTTCGAACGGCTGCATACCGGTATGGGTCAGACCCATTATCGACAGTCTGTGAAATCCGAGGAGCCCTCTGCCCGTGTCAACGACGCGGGTGTCGTCCGGTCCGCGGGATTTCGTTTCATAAAAGCATTTTTCAAACGCGGCTCTGTCGGGGACGTCGCCGCAATAACCGAAAATCGAACACATAAGATAAAGTCTTTATTCAACGTCCTGGAGAGCGTCGTAGCCCTCCTCGCCGGTGCGCACCTTGACGACGTTCTCGACGTCGTAAACGAAGATCGTGCCGTCGCCGATGTGCCCCGTGTAGAGGACGCTCTTGGCGGTCTCTATTACGTGTCTCACGGGCACCTTGCTCACGACGATATCGACCTGGATCTTAGGCAGGAGATTCGCCTCCACGACGACCCCGCGGTAGTATTCCGGCTGGCCCTTCTGGGCACCGCAGCCGAGAACGTGGGAGACCGTCATGCCCGTTATGCCGATGTCCATCATGGCGTTCTTCAGCGCCTCGAACCTCTGCTCCTTGCATATTATCTCTATCTTCGTGAACTTGGGAGAGCCGTCGGAGAACTCCGGGACTTTCTTCACCGGTACGGCCTCGGCGGGCGGGACGTCGCCCGTCACGGCGACGGCGCCCTCGTAGCCGTAGTCGAGGTTCTCGACGGCGGGGAGGAAGTCGGCGTAGGCGCTCGGGAGGCCGTGCTCGGTCTTGTCGAGGCCCTTTATCTCCTCATCGGCCGACACGCGCAGCCCTACGGTCTTTTTGAGTACGAAAAACGTCAGCGTCATCATCGCGGCGGTCCAGGCGAGGATCGCGGTTATTCCGAGGAGCTGGACGCCGAGCAGGCGGAAGCTCCCGGTGTAGAAGAGGCCTTCGAGCCCCGCGGGCGCCTTGGGGTTGGCGAGCAGACCCACGGCGACGGTGCCCCACACGCCGTTTGCCAGGTGGACGCCGACGGCGCCGACCGGGTCGTCAATGTGGAGTTTGAGGTCGAGCAGCTCTACGACGAACACGACGAGGAAGCCCGAGACGAGACCGACGACGGCCGAGCCGAGGGCGTCGAGCGCGTCACAGCCCGCCGTAATGCCGACGAGCCCGGCGAGCGAGGCGTTGAGGCACATCGAGACATCCGGTTTTTTGTTCTTTATCCACGTGAAGACCATCGTCGTGCAGGTCGCCACGGCGGGGGCGATCGTCGTCGTCAGGAAGATCGACGAGAGGGAGTTCCCGTCCCAGGCCGCCGCCCCGTTGAAGCCGTACCAGCCGAACCAGAGCACGAAGCAGCCGAGGGCGCCGAGGGTAATCGAGTGCCCCGGGATGGCGTTGACCTTTTTGATCTTTCCGGCCTTGTCTTTGACGTATTTGCCGAGACGCGGCCCGACCATTATCGCCCCGATGAGGGCGGTGAGGCCGCCGACCGAGTGGATGGCAGCCGAGCCGGCGAAATCGTGGAAGCCGAGCTTAACGAGCCAGCCGGACTGATTCCATACCCATCCGGCCTCTATCGGATAGACGAACAGCGAAATGACTCCCGAATAAATGCAGTAGGAGAGGAATTTCGTCCGCTCCGCCATCGCGCCCGAGACGATCGTCGCGGCGGTCGCGCAGAAGACGAGGTTGAAGACGAACGACGGGGCGTTCCCGCCCTCGAGGAATCCGCCGAAATCCGTCAGGATTCTGAGGTTCGGCACGCCTATGAAGCCGAGCACGTAGTCCTCCGCCATCATGAGACTGAATCCGAGCAGCACGAACACGACGGTCCCGATGCAGAAGTCCATGAGGTTCTTCATGATTATGTTCCCGGCGTTCTTTGCGCGGGTAAAGCCGGTCTCTACCATTGCGAATCCCGCCTGCATAAAGAACACCAGCGCGGCCCCGATGAGGAACCACACGCCGAATACCTCTTTGGATACTGATTCTCCTATAAGTTTTGCAAGTTCTTCGGTAAGCATTTTCGTTTTCCTTTGTCTGTGTCCCGTGTCTTTTTAAGTTTATCTCACGCTGAAAAGTATATCGGCGTAGGTCGGGAACGGCCAGTAGGATTTTGCCGTTATCGTCTCGGCCTCGTCACAGGCGACGCGCAGCTCGCACATCTTGGGGAGGACCTTGTCGCGTATAACGGCGGACTCCCCGATGATGTCCCCGGCGTCCCTGAGGGTTATCAGCGTATCCTCGAGCTCGCCGACCTTGACGGCTATCCTGTCGGTCAGGGAGGAGAGCTTTCTCACGATGCCCGTCTCGTATTCGCAGGCGACGGAGGCGTCGAGTTCCTTCTTGACCTTTGCGTTCTTCGCCGTGTCTGCGGCGAAGGCGGCGACGGCCGGCGCGATCTGCGTCTTTGCCATGTCGACCATCGTGTTCGCCTCGATGGTGACGGATTTGCAGTAGTTTTCGAGCATTATCTCACAGCGGGATCTCAGCTCCTCGACGGTAAACACCCTATGAGACGTCAGCATATCGACGTTCTTTTTGTCGAGCAGGTGGGGCATACAGTCGGCCGTCGTGCGGTAGTTGAGCAGGCCGCGGACCTCCGTCGCCTCCTTGATCCACGAATCGTCGTAGCCGTTGCCGTTGAAGATGATGCGTCTGTGATCCTTTATCGTCTTCTTTATCATGTCGTGGAGCGCGGTCTCAAAGTCGGAGGCGCTCTCGAGCCGGTCGGCGTATACTCTGAGACTCTCGGCGACCGCCGCGTTGAGCATTATGTTCGCGCAGGCGATGCTGTTCGACGAGCCGAGCATACGGAACTCAAACTTGTTGCCCGTGAAGGCGAAGGGCGAGGTCCTGTTTCTGTCCGTCGTGTCGCGGTTGAATCTCGGAAGCACGTCCACCCCGAGCTTCATCTGCGTCTTTTCGGTCCCCTTGTAGGG
>JAGABQ010000204.1:0-5163 GCA_017614495.1 Clostridia bacterium | reverse complement strand
GACGGGATCATCGCCGCCGATCTCGGGGTGATGGCGCTGGCGCGCGAGGTGTGCCCCGGGGTGGCGCTGCACGTGTCCACCCAGACGAGCGTGACCTCCGCACGGGCGGCCGAGCAGTATCTGCGGCTCGGGGCGAGGCGCATAGTCCTCGCGAGGGAGCTCACCCTCCGGGAGATACGGGAGATAAGAAAAGAGACGTCAAAAGAGCTCGAGCTCGAGGCCTTCGTCCACGGGTCGATGTGCGTTTCGTGGTCCGGGCGGTGCCTGCTGTCCAACCATTTTACGGGCAGGGACGCGAATCACGGCCGCTGCGCCCAGCCCTGCCGGTGGAACTACCGGCTTTACGAGCTCGAGGAGGAGAAGCGCCCGGGCAAAGACGAGCGCATAGGCATCGTCGAGAACGACCTCGGCACGTTTTTCATGTCCTCGAGGGATATGTGCATGATAGAGCACATACCCGAGCTTGCCGAGGCGGGTATCGACAGCTTTAAGATAGAAGGGCGCATGAAGAGCGCCTATTACGCGGCGGCGACGGCAAACGCCTACCGAATGGCGCTCGACGCCTGGGAAAACGGCGAGCCGTACGACCCGAAATGGCGCGACGAGCTCGACGGAGTGAGCCACAGGCGCTATTCGACGGGATTTTATTTCGACAATCCGGGAGAGAACGCCCAGACCGTCACCGAGCCCGGATACATGAGAGAGCGGATATACGCGGGGACGGTCGAGCGCGCAGCCGACGGCAGGATATATATAATCCAGCGCAACCGTATCGCCGAGGGCGACGAAATTGACCTGCTCACCCCGGGGCGGACGGGGATACCCTTCCGCGCCGAGGACATGCGGGACGCGGACGGCGAGCCGATAGCGGCCTGCCCGCACCCGCTTATGAAATACAGCATTCTGCTCCCCGACGGGATGACCGCCCTGCCCGGGGACATGATAAGAAAGTGACGGATACAGACATGAAGATCGCGGTTCTCGCGGGAGGTTATTCTCCCGAAAGGGACGTTTCGCTCGTTTCGGCGGTGCTCATCTCAAAGGCGCTCGTCAGGAACGGACACCGCGTCGCGCTCGTCGACGTTTATCTCGGAACGGAGCTCCCCGAGGGGGGAGCCGACGCCCTTTTCACCGACAATATAACGAAAGAATATCACATCACGGAGAGCGTCCCCGACCTCGGAAAGCTGAAAAGCGGGAGCGGCAACGGCGACGCGCTCGTGGGGCGGAACGTGCTTTCTGTCTGCCTCGCCGCCGACATGGTTTACATAGGTCTCCACGGCGCGATGGGCGAGAACGGCCAGCTCCAGGCGCTGCTCGACTGTCACGGGATAAAGTACACCGGTACCGGATATCTCGGGTGCGCGCTCGCGATGGACAAGGAGATATCAAAGCAGCTCTTCCGCGCCTCGGGCATACCGACGCCGGGGGGCATCACCGCGGTATGCGAGGCCGACGCCGGCAGGATCCTCAGCGAGGTCGGTCTGCCGTGCGTGATAAAGCCCTGCTCGGGCGGCTCGTCCGTCGGGGTCTCCATCGTGAGATGCGAAAAGGAGCTTTCCGGCGCCCTGAGGGAGGCCTTCGTCTATGAGGACCGCGTCCTTGCCGAGGAGCTCGTGACAGGCAGGGAGATGACCGTGGGTGTTCTCTGCGGAGAGGCGCTCCCGCCCATTGAGATAATACCCAAAAGCGGCTTTTACGACTATAAAAACAAATATCAGGGCGGCCTGACGGAAGAAATATGCCCGCCCGACATAACGCCCGCGGAGGACCGGATCCTGCGCGATACCGCCCTGAGCGCCATGCGCGCCCTGAGGATAGAAAACCGCGCCTACGGCCGCGTCGATATGATACTCACGGAGAGCGGCGGGCCCGTCGTGCTCGAGGTCAACACCCTCCCGGGGATGACCCCGACGAGCCTGCTTCCCCAGGCGGCGGCCGCCGCCGGATACGGATACGACGCTCTGTGCGAAAAGATAGTTATGAGCGCCCTTGACAGCCCGAAAAATGAACTGTAAGACCGACGTCGCCGTGATCGGCGCGGGACACGCGGGGATAGAGGCGGCGCTCGCCTCGGCGCGCATGGGGGTCGACACGGTGCTCTTCACGATGAATCTCGACGCCGTCGGGAACATGCCCTGCAACCCGTCGATAGGCGGGAGCGGAAAGGGGCATCTCGTTTTCGAGATCGACGCGCTCGGCGGGGAGATGGGCAGGGCGGCCGACGCCGTCACCCTCCAGAGCCGGACGCTGAACGACAGCAAGGGCCCCGCCGTGAGATCAAAGCGCGTCCAGGCCGACCGGATGCTCTACCGGTCGGTCATGAAGCATACGATAGAAAAGACGGAGAACCTCCGGCTGTATCAGGCCGAGGTCGTGTCCGTCGAGACGAAAGACGGCCGCGTCTGCGGGCTCGGCACCTCGCTCGGCGAGAAATGGGAATGCAGAGCCGTCGTCATCGCCGCCGGGACATATCTCGACGGCAGGGTTGTCATAGGAGAGAACACAAAAAGCTCGGGCCCCGACGGCATGCTGCCGGCGACGGGGCTTTCGGCGTGCCTCGAAAAGCTCGGCGTAAAGCTGATGAGGTTCAAGACCGGCACGCCGCCGAGGATAAACCGCCGAACGGTCGATCTCGACCGGCTCGAGATACAGCGCGGCGAGGACAGGGCGACGCCCTTTTCGTCGGAAAACGGCGACGACTATCTCTCGGGCCGCCCGCAGCTCCCGTGCTACGTCGCGTACACGAACGAAAAGACGCACGAGATAATCAGAAACAACCTCCACCGCTCGCCGCTCTTTTCGGGCGTCATACAGGGCACGGGGCCGAGATACTGCCCGTCGATAGAGGACAAGGTCGTGCGCTTTTCGGACAAAGAGAGGCATCAGCTCTTTCTCGAGCCGCTCGGCCCTGACACCGACGAGCTGTATCTCCAGGGCTTTTCGAGCTCCATGCCGGTCGACGTGCAGAAGGAGATGCTGAGGTCGATAAAGGGCTTTGAGCACGCCGAGATAATGCGGCCGGCATACGCGATAGAATACGACTGCTGCGATCCGCTCCAGCTCTATCCGACCCTTGAGTTCAAAAAGATCGGCGGCCTCTTCGGCGCCGGACAGTTCAACGGGACGTCGGGATACGAGGAGGCGGCGGCGCAGGGGCTCGTCGCGGGGATAAACGCCGCGCTCGGCGTAAAGGGCATGGCGCCCGTCGTGCTCTCGCGCGACAGCTCGTATATCGGGACGCTTATCGACGATCTGACGGTCAAAGGCACGAACGAGCCGTACAGGATAATGACCTCCCGCTCGGAATACCGTCTCCTCCTCAGGCAGGACAACGCCGAGGACCGGCTCATCGCCTACGGCAGATACGCCGGGCTGATCTCCGACGGGAGATACGAAAAATATCTGAGAAAAAAGGCCCTCGTCGAAGAGGAGACCAAAAGGGTGGCCGAGACGACGGTCCCGCCTTCGGAGGGGCTGAACGCCGTTCTCGGCTCGGCGGGATACGAGCCGGTCACCGGCGGGGTAAAGCTCGCCGACCTCATACGCCGCCCGGGCATAACGTACGGCATGACGGCGCCCTTTGATGCCGGCCGTCCCGAACTCCCCGAGGCCGTGACCTACGAGGTCGAGGTGCTCATCAAATACGACGGGTATATAAAGAGACAGCTGCGCGACGCCGAGCGGATGAACAGGATGGGAGGGCTCAAGCTCCCGCCGGATCTCGACTATTCGCTCATCGAGGGCCTCCGGCTCGAGGCGCGGCAGAAGCTGAACGAGATAAAGCCGCTCGACCTCGGGCAGGCGAGCCGCATAAGCGGCGTGTCACCCGCCGACGTCTCGGTGCTCGCAATATATTTAAAAATGAAGGAAAACGGCAGATGAACGGCGTGCTTTTCGTCGACAAGCCCGGGGGCATGACCTCACACGACGTGGTCTCGAAGATACGAAAGCTCAGCGGGACCAGGCAGGTCGGGCACACCGGCACCCTCGATCCGATGGCGACCGGGCTGCTCGTCGTTCTGGTCGGCAGGGCCGTCAAGGCCTCGGAATACCTGCTCTCGGGAGACAAGGAATACGAGGCCGTCATGCGGCTCGGCGTCGAGACCGACACCGGCGACCTCACCGGCAGGGTTATATCGGAGAGCGGCAAAACGCCGTCATTCGGCGAGGTGCTCGCCGTCCTCGGGAGCTTCACGGGGGAACAGTATCAGGTCCCGCCCATGTACAGCGCCCTCAAGGTCGGGGGCGTAAAGCTCTGCGACGCCGCGCGGAGGGGCGTCGAGATCCCGCGCGAGCCGAGGAAGATCACGGTATATTCCCTCTCGGCGTCGGAGACCGGGGATCCCCGGGACGTCCGGCTCCTCGTTTCGTGCTCCGCCGGGACGTATATACGGACGCTCTGCGAGGATATCGGAAAGGCGCTCGGATGCGGGGCGGCGATGGCGGCGCTCAGGCGCACGCGCGCCTGCGGCTTTCACGTGTCGGGGGCAAAGACGCTCGGGGAGCTGTCGGCCATGTCACACGGGGAACTCTGCGATACGCTTATACCCGTGGAGCGGCTCTTTTCGGGCCTGCCAGCCCTGCGGCTGCCGGAGTTTTACGAAAAGCTCTGCAAAAACGGCTGCTCGATATATCTGAAAAAGCTGTCCTCAGCGCCTTCGCTTTCCGAGGGCGAAAGGGTGCGGCTGCTCGATCCCTCGGGCGCGTTCTTCGCGCTCGGGCAGACGGTATCGACCCCCGAAGGCCCCGCCGTCAGGGCGATAAAACGGTTCGACATCGAAAAACAGTAAAACCGGAAGGGCGCGCCCTCCCGGTTTTTTGTTTGGATTGTGCGGCGGTTTTACGTGTGCGTTACGTCAGATCATAGTCTCCGCCGGGTTGAAACGCACAGAGCCGCGCGTTCTCTTGGTTTCCCACAGCGGGGGAAGGCAAGAACAGGCTCCCTTGTGTAAAGGGAGCTGGCGGCATAGCCGCCTGAGGGATTGTAAAGCGATGGATTTACGGAGACAATCCCTCCGTCACGCTTCGCGTGCCACCTCCCTTTACACAAGGGAGGCTTGGTTTAGGCGAACGCCATTGCTTGGCTTCTCCCATATGAAACGCACAGGGCGGAACTCTGTCTTGGCTTCTCCTCGAGGAGAAGCTGTCCCGTAGGGACTG
>JAGABQ010000203.1:0-4293 GCA_017614495.1 Clostridia bacterium | reverse complement strand
GTGTAGCTGTTCCCTATGAAAAGTACCTTCACGGTGTTCCTCCCGCCGCCGGCGCGGCATTTCATGATTACTTGCGTTCCCTTAAGACCGGGTACGCCCTGAATATTTTATAACTTTGCGGGCGCGATGTCAATATGCGGCGGAATGCCGGCAAAACCGCGCGGACTTCACAAAAAAGGTTGACAAAATCCGATCACGGATATATAATAATACATCAGGGAGCGGTGCGGACACCGCCGGCCGTTTTTGCGGCCGATCAGACAGAAGGACGGGCACGATTTGAAAAAACTCAAGGCAAAAAGAGAACCGCGCATGATCACCGACATGCTGAATCTCGTGACATCCACCGCCGATGACTTCGGCGACAAGGACGTCTATATCTACATAGAGGACAAGCAGGAAAAGCATTTCACTTTCAACGACAACAGGGAGAGCGTCCTCAACTTCGGAGAGGCGATCTGCAAACTCGGTCTTCAGGGCACGAACATCGCCGTGATAGGCGACACGCACCCGTATTATCTCACGACGTTCTACGCCGTCATATCGTCGAACAGCACGATAGTGCCCCTCGACAGGGATCTCGGCGACGACGCGCTCATTGACTTTATGAACATCGCCGGGGTCACGGCGCTCGTATATACCTCAAAGTTCAACAACCGCATGAGGAAATACGCCGACAGGATCCCGACGCTCAGATATTTCTTCCCCATCAACGACTCGACGGAGGACTGCTCCGCCGAAAACGTCATCCCCTTCCCCGAGGCGCTCAGGATGGGGAAAGAAGCCCGCGAGGCCGGCTCGACGGAGTTCACCGACATAGTCCCGGATCTCAGCCACACGGCGGCGATAATGTTCACCTCCGGCACGACGGGCACGAGCAAGGGCGTCATGCTCTCCCACGGCAATTTCGTCGCGGCGACGAACAGCTCGACGCACTCGATGCAGTATGACGACGACAACTTCTTCGTCGACTGTCTGCCGATGAACCATTCTTACGAAATAACCTGCGGGCAGCTCGGAATGCTGGCGATCGGCGCCACCAAGATGATAAACGACAGCATGAAGAACACTCTCCGCAACTTCGCGAAGTACAAGCCGAACGCCCTCTGCCTCGTTCCGCTGTACGTCGAAACGATGTACAAGCGGATATGGTCGGAGATCGACAAAAAGGGCATGCGCAAGACCGTGCGCCGGATGATGAAGATCAGCGACGGCCTGCTCAAGATCGGCATCGACATGCGCGACAAATTCTTCGGCCAGATCACGGGCGCGCTCGGCGGAAATCTCCGTTCGATCGTCGTCGGCGGCGCGCCGATGAACCCGAAGATCATAAAAGACTTCTACAGCTTCGGCATATTCATCATCGAGGGCTACGGGATAACCGAATGCTCGCCGCTCGTTTCGGTCAACCGCCCGGGCGAGGAGAGATACGGCTCTGTCGGAAAGCCCGTCATGTGGTGCGAGGTCAGGATAGACAAGGCGTCCCCCGAGGATGAGACCGGCGAGATCCAGGTCAGGGGCGACAACGTCATGCAGGGGTATTACAAAAACCCCGAGGCGACGGCCGAGGTCTTCACCGACGACGGATGGTTCCGCACGGGCGACATCGGATATATCGACAAGGACGGATATATCTTCATCACCGGACGCAAAAAGAACGTCATTATCCTGAGCAACGGCAAAAACATATTCCCGGAGGAACTCGAGGAGCACCTCGCCGACCGCTCCGACGTCATCGGCGAGTCGGTCGTCATCGGGAGACAGAACGAAAGCACGGGCGAGACCGCGATCACCGCGATAATATACCCGAACCCCGATTTCTCGAAAGACAAATCGCCGGAGGAGGTCGAAAAGGCGGTAAGAGACGCCGTCGACGAGGTCAACAAGTCCCTTCCCCAGTACAAGCACATGACGTCGGTCGAGCTCCGCGACACGGAATTCGAAAAGACCACAACACGTAAAATCAAGAGATATCTTGTAAAATAACAATCGCAAAGGAGATCAATCCCATGTTCGACAAAATCAAAAGCATTCTCGTAAACGACCTTTCGGTCGATGAAAAACTCATCAGGCCCGAGGCGGAGCTCGTCAACGACCTCGGTATAAACTCCCTCGAGCTCGCCGACCTCATCCTTCTCTGCGAAGAGCGTTTCGGCATCACCGTTGAGGACGACGACATCCACAAATTCATCACCGTCGGCGACGTGGTTTCGTATCTCGAGGAGAAACAGTAATTTCAAAAAAACTGCAATCCGCTTGCAATTACGATAAAGGAGGTCTCCGAAATGGCAGGCCTGGAAAAATTCTTTAACTTTCTGATCGTCGTCTCGTCGATCGCGCTCGCCGCCGTGGTCATCTACATGGTGGTGACCTATTTCGTGAGAAAGAAGCAGACCGAAAAGCTGAAGTCCCAGAAGAGGCGCGGCCCGGATTACGTTCCGAAGCTCATAAAAATTTACAGACCGTCCTCAAGGATCGTGCGCAACGCCGTGCTTCCCGAGCCGCTAGAGGACGGGACCTTCGGCCGCGCGGAGGCAGACCTCATTTACATCGACGGCTGCGGCATCGTCGTGATGTCGCTCTGCCCCGTCTCGGGCGCCGTAGACAACCCGAAGGAAGGGCCCTGGACCGTTACGAACCCCAAGATCACGGTCACGCTCGACAATCCGCTCGAAAGGACCGCCGCCGCGACCCGCGCGATCGCCGCCCTGCTGAAGGACGAGGAGGTCTACAACGTTCCGATCTACAACGTGGCGGTGTTTTACGGGCGCAAGACGGTGTTCAGGAACAAATCCAATCAGAGTCTCAACTCCGACACGCTGATCTCCACTCTGAACGACATCAACCGCGACCGCTTCCTCCGCCGCGCCGAGATCTCGGCGACCTACAACGCGATAAAGAAGCACATGGAGAAGCAGCCCGTAGAACAGTAAGACGGCAAAAGCCGCCCGAAAGCTCACGGCGCTTCCGTAAACTCAATGAAATACCGGCCGGAGCAAGGATTTCAGATCCTTGTTCCGGCCGGTTTTTACGCAGCGTTATTCGGCGTCAGTCCGCCGGGTGGCAGACCGAGCCGTTTATGTAAAACGATTCGGGGAGCGAAACGTTGTTTCCCGAGGGGATGAGGCAGAACTCGTATTCCCTGACCACGGCGACGGTGTCGCCCGTGTCCTTCCCCATGGGGAACCCGAGCCATATCATCGAGCGGGTGTACCCCACGAACCCGACTGGCCCGTATCCCGCCGCCTCGGCGTCGGCGTCGAAATATCCGATGTCCCCGCCCGATATCCGCGCGTACGACACTCCGCCGATGACGGAGAAGTCCGCGACGGTGCGGGCGCCGGCGTCGTGAGAATACGACAGGACGGCGTTCTTTATCCTGTTGTCGTCGCCGTCGTATATCCTGTCGGTAAACACGTATCCGACCTCGGCAAACTCTTTCAGCGTTTTTTCGGTCACGGTCATGGCCTCGAGCGACGAGCAGTCGCCGAATACGTCGCAGAATGTGTCAAACGCCGTGACGTCACAGTCAATAATGATGTTTTTCAGCCCCGAGCAGTCCCTGAAATCGTCGGCGGCTCTGTAATTCGCCTCGGACTCGGCGCTGTTTATGACCGGTATCCTGATGAAGGTCAGGGCCGGGCAGCCGCCGAAGCACGCCGAATAGGTCTCGAGCGAGGCGGGCATGTTTCCCACCCTTGTGAGCCGTATGCAGTCGGTGAAGACGCCGTGCATCTCGGTGACGAACCTCCCGAGGGTTATCTCGGTCAGCGAGGTGCAGCCGGCAAAGCAGCCGTAGAGCGCCGTGACGTTCTCTATTCCTTTTATCTCGGTCAGGGACGAGCACCCGCGGAAGGTGTCGCGGAGCTCCGTCACGCTCTCGGGGAGAGATATGCTTTCAAGGGCTATGCAGTCGGTAAACGTTCCGTCGAGCCCCGTCGCGCCGTCGCATATCGTGACGTCGGTAAGCGTCACGCATCCGCGGAAGGCGTCGCGGCAGTCCGTGGCGGTCGACGGTATGAAGCAGGATTTAAGCGCGCCGCAGCCGTAAAACGCCTCCGGCATGCGCTCCGCCCTCTCAAAGCCCTCGACGTGCGTCAGAGCGCCGCAGCCGCGGAACGCGCCCTCCATGTCGGTCACGCCGCCACCGAGATACGCCGCCCTGAGGTCGGGGCACCCGACGAAGGCGCGGCTCACGTCGGTCACGCTCTCCGGGAGAACTATCTCGCGGAGTGCGACGCACCCGTTGAAGGCGTTTTCGCCTATCGCCGTGACCCTGAGCCCGTTCACCGT
>JAGABQ010000202.1:0-6104 GCA_017614495.1 Clostridia bacterium | reverse complement strand
TTGTTTACCGTCGCCTTGGAAATCGCCTTTTTGCCGTCCTTCGCGATCTTGTAAACCGCGTTGTCCTTTTCACAAGAGACGTAAACGACGCCGTCGCCGTCAACGGCTATGTAGGAGGGATCCTCTTTGCCGCCCGAAACGGACCAAGCCATCACGCCGCCATCGCCGAAGCCGGCGTAGAGGGAGATATTCGCGGGATCGGTCACGTCGTAGCAGCGGACCGAGTCGGTTTCGTAGCCCGTGACGACGTAAAGGAGATATTTTCCGTCGAGTTTTTTGACCGCGACGCCGTTGACGCCCGTCTTGCCGCCGCCGAGGTCGTCGGTCTTATACCCGACCTGATTCATGCTGCCGTCGAGAACGGCGACCGAGATGTCTGAATGCCCGTTATGAGTTATGCCCACGTAGACGTATCCGCGGTCGTCGGCCGCCAGGCCCTTGCAGTACAGTTCGTTGTCGGAAGACTCCGGCTTATAGGATTCTTTCTCGGCGAAACTGTGCTCTACGTCGTATTTGACGACGAGACGTCCGCCCTGAAGGAATCCGCAGTAGGCGAACTTGCCGTCGGGAGACACCGTGAAGCCCCTCATTTCAAAAGAGCTGACGCTCATCGTGCCGGGGCTGATTTCTCTGTAAAGCTCGAGTTCCTTTCCTGCGAAGGGATCCGCCGGGGGCTCGGGCTGTTTTTCTGTCGTTTCCTCGGTTGCGGGAGCGGGCTCAGTGACCTCGTCGGTCACGATCTCGCTCGTTACGGGAACGGATTCCGTCGCCTCGTCGGTGACGATCTCGCTCGTCGCAGGCGCCGGCTCGGTTGCCTGTTCGCTCGTCACTTCCTCGCTCGTGACGGGTTCGGACACTGCCGCGCTGTCGGAGCTTTCGGGCTGCTCCGTTTTCGGAGCGGCGGCCGTCGTGCCGGCCGGCTGTTTCGCCGTCGTATCTGCGGGCACGGACGGAGCGGCCGTCTGGCACGCCGCAAAGAGCGACACGACAAGCGCAAGGACCGTCAGAATAATTGCTGCTTTTTTCATTTTATGATATTACCGTTATCTCCGGGACGCCTTTCGCCCCGTTTATTATCAGAAATCAAACGTCACCGCGTTTACTCGGCGGCGGGAGGATTGTACACCGCCGCGGGCGCCGCGTAATTGCAGACGAACATGAGCTCGTCCGGCTGAGGATCTACGGCGCGGACAACAAAATATCTCGCCGTGATGTCCTCTCCCGTGAACTTGATCCCCTGAGCGTACGTGCCCCAGAGCTCGCCGTTGTCGTTGTTCTCAAATGGCGAGACGGTTGCGTCCCATTTGGTCCATACGCCGTTCGGATTGTCCGTGTACCACAGTTCGAGGCGGTCGTAATCGGTGAAAAGTGTGTATTCGCCGAAATCGTCCGCGAGCCAGTGAGTGACGTCACCGATGATGAACTCGTTAACGGTGAGCTCGCGCGTATAACTGACAAACGGGAAGAAGGTGTGCTCGCCGGTATTGGTCTTGCGCCCGCCGTCCGAGCTGCTCGCGATGAATATCTTGTCCCACTCGGTGTCCGGCGCCTCGAGCATGCCGTCGGAATCGAACACACCGTCCATAACGTATCCCTTGCCGAGGTTGTACTTGTTCACGACGCTCGCGTTGACTCCGTGATCGAAGAGCGTTATCTTGTCACGGGTATCTGTGCTGTATATCGTGCGTTTCGTCGGGAGAGTGTATTCTTCCTCGGGCAGCGCGGTCACTTCTTCTTTGACCGTCGTTTCTTCTGTTTTTTGAGTAGTCTCTTCTGTTTTCTGAGTTGTTTCTTCCGGCTTTTTTGTCGTTTCCTGCGCCTTCGGCGTCGTATCCGCCGACGTTCCGGACGGCTTTGTGCCGCCCTCCGCGCATGAAGCCATAAGAGAGACGATCAATATAAAGACCGTAAGTATCGCTGTGATTTTCTTCATGATTAACTCCTGTTTTTTATTTTTGATTTGTTTCGCCGATCACGATACGTTGTAGATCGCGACGGGACCGGCAATATTCGAAATCAGCCAAAGTTCTTTCTCGTTCGGAGCCGGATCATAAATCAGGAAGCAGCTCGCCGTGACGTCGGGACCCGTGATACTGATACCCTGCGCATACGTTCCCCAGAGGATCCCCGCATCGATGTTTTCAAAACTATTTGCGATCGTATTTTCCCATCTGGTCCATATGCCGTCCGGATCTGACGCGTACCATATCTCAAGTCTTGAGATATCGGTGAACAATTCAAAATCTGCCCCGACCCAGAATGTAACGTCGCCGAAAACTATCTCGTTGACGGTGATTGGCATACTATAAGTCAGAAACAGGGAATACGTGTTTTCACCGTCGTTTGTCCAGTGGTTTGCATAGTCGTCAATCTGGTCCCAATTTGCAGCCGTGCATGTAAAATGCCCGTCCGGACTCATTTTCCCGTTAACCGCAAAGCCCCTGCCAAGGCAATAATCCCGGTTGACGTCCACGTCTCCGACACCATGTTCGAACAGATCTTCGTGTGAGCGGGGATCTGTGCCGTAAAGAGTGCGCTTATCGGGAAGCGAGGGACCGTCATCTTCCTGAACCGGATCGGTCACGTCACCGACGTTTTCCGTCGTATCGTCGATACCGGGCTCCGTCGCCGGTACGTCAGTTTCCGTTTCCGGCTCCGCCGTGTCCGGAAGCGTTTCGGATACGGTTGATACAGTCCCTGGATCCTCAATCTCCGTCTCATCGGAAATAACCGCTTCCGACGAGGCGAAATCCGTCTGCGAATCGGTAATAACGTCTTCCGTATCTTCGAATCCGGTCACGGACGTGTCGGTTGTTTCCTCTTCAATGAACGCCGTAGTCGTGTCGTCATATCGCATTGATGTGTCTGAGGCCTCGGTCGTTTCCGCGATTATTTCAGTACCGTCCGGGGAAGCGGACGGAAGCGAAGGAGGAAGAAGACACGAAGCGCACAACACAACGGTCAGAGCAACGACAAAAAGCGCTTTAAGAACATTTCTCATTTTTCCGCTTCAGTCCCTTTCAAACTCCGCGTAGAGTCCGCCGATCGAGACGGTGAATCTGCCGGAGGCAACGACCGGTTTCATATCCTCGCCGACGTAGGTGACGTCCGCGTCGGTCACGGGGAAGGTAACTCTTTCGCTCTGACCCGGCGCGAGGTTTATCTTTCTGATTCCGCGCAGGCGTTTCACACGGGGCGTGACCATCTGGGTGTGCGTCGTCAGGAACATGAGAACGCTCTCTTTGCCCTCGCGGGAACCGGTGTTTTTAACGGTAACGGATACCCCGTTCCCGTCTGCCTTAAGATCGGAATATTCAAAGGTCGTGTAAGACAGCCCGAAGCCGAAGGGATACTCCGCCATCGGGTTTTCGCGGTAAGAATTGCTCACCCAATGCTCGTCCGGATCGTCTCCGACGGACACGCAGCGGCGGGCCGTCGGCTTGTAATTATAATAACAAGGGAGACTCCCGGCGGATTTCGGGAAGGTTATCGCAAGTTTGCCCGACGGATTCACGTCGCCGAATATGATATTCGCCAGCGCGGTTCCCTGCTGCTCGCCGGGATACCACGCCTCGATGACAGCCGACGACATCTCCGCCTCGGCGTGGATGACGTACGGCCTGCCGGTGACGAGCACGAGCACGACCGGCTTGCCGACAGAGCAGACGGCGGAAAGCAGCTCGCGCTGGATCTCCGGAAGGAGCAGGTCGACGGAATCGTGACCTTCGCCGCAGGTGTTGACGTTTCCGCCCTCATCGTCCCCGAACGGGCCTCCCCAGAACGCGGAGGAATTGTCGCCGAGAACGACGACGGACACGTCGGCTTCCTCCGCCGCCCGGACGGCGGCTTCGATACCTCCCTCGGCCGTCGGGGTGACGACGCAGGAACCCTTTGCGTAAATTACTTTTTCTTTTCCTATCGCGTCCTCGATGCCCTGTCTGATACTTACGCTGTAATCCTCGGGGCCCTGCGGAACGTAGCCGCCGAGCCGCGGATATCCGGCGTTCGGGCCGATAACGGCGACCTTGCCGATATTCTTTGACAACGGGAGCGTGCCGTCGTTTTTGAGCAGAACGGCGCTTTCCTCCGCGGCGCGGAGCGCCAGAGCAACCGATTTCCCGGTGTGGAATCCGCTCATTTTCTCCCTGACAGCATAGGGATGTTCGAACAGTCCGACGCGGAACTTAAGGCGGAGATTGTTTTTTACCGCCTCGTCAATGCGCTCGAGGGGGAATCTGCCGTCTTCAACGGCTTTTTTGAGTTCGTTCCCGTAGCCGTAAGCGTAAGGAAGCTCCTGATCGACGCCCGCCGACATTGCGAGCGTGCCGGCGCCGAGCGCGTCGGTCGCAAGATGATGTTCGTCTATTATATTTCTGATCGCGCCGGAATCGGAGCAGATGCATCCGTCCCAGCCGAGTTCTTTTCTGAGCACGTCGGTGAGCCAGTAACGCGATGTGTGCATCGGGATACCGTCGATCTCGCTGTACGCGGGCATTATCGCGTACGCGCCGCCGTCGGTGAGACACGCGCGGAACGGCTCGAACATCGAATCGCGGACTTCGCGCTCGCCTATCTCGGAGGGCGCGGAGTTCACTCCGCCTTCGGGACATCCGTGCGCGAGAAAATGCTTGGGAGTCGCCGCAACGCTGTGCGCCTGAAGACCTTTTACGTACCGGACGCCCATAAGCGACGTCAGATAGGGATCTTCGCCGTAGTTTTCCTCGGTCCTTCCCCAGCGCGGATCGCGCGAAAGATCGACGTTCGGCGCGTACGACTGGTGTATTCCCACGGCGTCCGCCTCTGTACCGATGACGTCGGCGATCTCGCCGACAAGTTCCGGATCAAAGGTGCATCCGAGACCTATGCAGGCGGGAAAAACCGTCGAGCCGCTGAACATGAGACCGTGTATGGACTCTCCGGCGATTATCAGCGGTATGCCGAGACGCGTGTTTTCGATCTGGCACCTCTGAACGGCGTTCACGTCGTCAATATCGGTCGTATTCCATATGTAGGAAGAACCGTAACCGAGTTCGGGATAATCTCCGTTCTTTACGGTTGAGATTAGATCGTCGAACCGCATAAACATCGACAGCTGGGCAAACTTCTCGTCAAGCGTCATGCGCGAGAGCAGATCGTTGACTCTCTCCTCTGTCGGAGCGTTTCTGTCTTTGTAAAGTTCCTTTTCTGCCATGAAAAACCTCAGTTGAACAAATCTGCCGACCATAATCCAGCATACGGAGTTATTTTATCATTTGTTCAAAGATTAGTCAACAGCATATTTAGACATTGTTTGAAATCAAGTGTCTAAAAATGAGCGCAAACCCTGCACCGTGCCGGCCGGAAAGCACCGCATAGCTAAAAACGGGAAGGGCCGGCCCTTCCCGTTTACATACTTTTGCGGTTTTTCGGGATGTTTCGGTCCGTTTGACTCCCGCAGATAAAAGTGATATAATTGAGATTCCGGTGATCTCAGACAGGCGGCTCAGATTATTCCCTGCCCGTCGGCGCCGGGAAGCGCGAAACTGTTGCAGAAAAAACGAAGAATAAAGACTATTACCGGTGCAAAATGAAAAAGATCGGAATTGATATCGGAACAACGACAGTCTGCATATCCGTCGCGGATGAAAACAACCGTGTTTTGAGCTCCGCGGCGATGAAGAACACCTCACATATCAGGGCGAAAAACAGTTTTGAATCTCTTCAGGACGCCGACGCGATCCTTGAGATCTGCCTCGGGCTCATCGACTCGGCTAAAGCAAAATATCCCGACGCAGCCTCAATAGGCGTCACGGGGCAGATGCACGGAATCCTGTACGTTGACGGCTCCGGCAACGCGGTTTCTCCTCTGTTCGGCTGGCAGGACGGGCGCGGAGACCTGCCGTTTTCCGGCGAAACTTACGCCTCGTACGTCAGCGGAACGTGCGGCAGACCGGTTTCGACCGGCTACGGAACAACCACACATTTCTACAATACGGTAAACGGCCGGGTACCCGAAAGTGCGTCAAAGATTTGCACGGTTCCTGACTACGTCGCGATGCGGCTCTGCTCGCTCTCATCGCCCGTGATGCACCCGTCGATGGCCGCGTCCGTCGGTTGCTTCGACC
>JAGABQ010000019.1:0-3582 GCA_017614495.1 Clostridia bacterium | reverse complement strand
TAAGACCTCCGCCGACGTTGCGGAACGCGATAACGGCTTCCCTGCCGTCATCCGAAAACGAGCACGAAACGGCGCTCGGCCCCTCGGCGCAGTCCGGCCTCCCCATCCCGTAGGCGTTCGCCGCGATTATCGAGGCCATGCGCTCGGAGATCGCGTACTTGTTGTACGGATGGAGGTTATTCGGGAACTCCCTGTCCTTCCAGAGGTCGGACGTCACGCAGACGTGCGAGTTCGGCACGGCGGAGGGGATACCGCCCATCGTCTGCCTCACCCTGTCGAAATAGAACGGGGTGTAGATCGGCGGGAACTCGACGTAATAAACGGGATAGTCGTGTTCCGGGAGGTCGTGCGCGTCCCTGAAATAATTTATCATAGCGGCGAAGCGCTCTGTGTATTTGACGTTGTTGCCGTTGACGTCCTGGCAGTCGGACTCTCCCTGATACCATATAATCCCCGAAATCGGCATCCTGCGGAAAGAATAGATATAGTCGTTGTACATAAAGGACGACTCGGTGCAGTTCATGGCCTCCGCGCGCCACAGCCCGTCGGTCAGCGTGCTGACCCCGAGCGCGTTCCTGACCTCGTTCGGCAGGAAACAGTGGAGCGGGAGCCCGTTGCCGTCGAACTGTATCATGCCGACGGGCACTCTCCGCCCGAGCTTTTCATAAAGCAGATACGCCGTGAAATACCCGAGCGCCGAGAATCTCATCCCGCCCTCGGAGGGCTTTTCCCAGCCGCGCCTCTGCACGACGTCCTCGCAGACCTCGTCGGTGCCCCTCTGCGGTATGCCCTCGAGATCCTCGTAAAAGCAGCTCCTGTTGAGCCGTATAAGCAGCGCGTCGTCGATCGGGACCGACCTGGCGGGGTCGCTCTCCGGCGTGACGGTCTTTGCCTCCGACACGGAATAGGCGACGTTCGACTGGCCTATCACCCAGTACACGTCGCCGACGAGCACGCCGGAAAAGCTCTTTTCGGCGCCGCCGCCGAATACGCGGAGGGTTTTCCCCTCCGTACACTCGGGGAGCGTGCCTTCGAGGGTTATCTCCCATCTGCCGCCCGTGACGGCGGCCGAGCCGGTCAGCCCGCCGAGCTCGGCGGAGACGGTCCTGCCCTCCTCGCTTTCGGGGGCCCATCCCCATATCCTTATCGGGCCGTTTCTCTGGATTATCATCCCGTCGCCGAATGCGCGGGAAACCGTAAATGATCTTGCGGGCGCGCGTCCCGCCGCGTTTTCCTTCACTTCCGAACTCCTCCCGGGGTAAGCGTCACCTGACGACGATGCAGTCCGGGACGGGATATTTCTTCATGAACCCGAGCGTCTTTTCGTACGAAACGACGCCGTCCGATGCGTTCGCCGCCGTGAGCGAGCAGGAGGCCACGCCCGTCGCGAAATACATCGTATCCCTCATGCTCATGCCGCGGTAAATGCCGTAGAGCGCGCCGGAACAGAAGGCGTCGCCCGCGCCCGTCGTCGATACTATCATGCTCTTAGGCACGTCGATGCAGTCCATGCGGTAGTACGTACCGTCGGTGTCGAGCCCGTAGCTCGCCGGCTTTGCGTGGATTATTATCCTGTCCTTCACTCCGAGCCGTCTCAGCTCGCGGCAGATGAGCGGCATGTTGCTCTCTATAATGCGCCCGTTTTCGTCGGCCGCGGGGATCCCCGTCGTCCTCGACGCCTCGGTCTCGTTGACTATGCAGTAATCGACGTATTTCAGAGCGGGGACGACGATAGTGCGGTATCTGTCGCTCTCCTCGCTGACGATGTCCATCGATGTCTTTATCCCCTTCTCCTGCGCGCTGTGGAGAACAGCCGCGAGGTTGGTGCCGTAAACGGGGTGCGGCGCGTCGAGCGAATCGAGCAGCAGCGCGTATCCGATGTGAAGGATGTCGCCCTTTATCGCGTCGAAGTCAAAATCCTCCGGCGTCATTTCGGCGTCTGCGCCGTTGAAATGGAAAAACGTCCTCGTCTTGCGCTCGCTGTCGTACATGACGTCGGTAAAGGACGTCTGTCCGCGGCGTATAATTCCCGAAACGTCGATGTTCGGATACTTTCCGAGAACCTCGCATATAAGCTTGCCCGCGTCGTCGTCGCCGACGATTCCGACGGCCGTCACCCTGAGTTCGGGATCGAGCCGGGCGAGATCCTGTCCGCAGTTGCATACCAGCCCGCCGAGGGCGATATCGACCTTGCGTATTGCCGTCAGGTTGCTCTCACCGGGATATATATCTATTTTTTTGAGATAGTCGGCGATGGTGCTGCCGGCCACGATGATTCCGTTTTTCATTGAGTCTGTTCCTTTCATATGCTTTGCCTCCGTGTATAAACGTTAATCCCGAACCTCGCGGCGGGTCAGACGATGAACATCGCGTCCCCGAAGGAGAAGAATCTGTATCTTTCCTTTATCGCCTCGCCGTACGCCTTCATCATTATCTCGCGCGACGAGAACGCCGACACGAGCATGAGAAGCGTGCTTTCGGGAAGATGAAAATTCGTGATGAGCCCCTCGACCGCCCTGAAGCGGTAGCCGGGGTAGATGAATATGCCCGTGTCGTCCGACATCGGGCGTATGACGCCGTTTTCGTCGGCGGCGCTCTCGAGCACTCGGCACGAGGTCGTCCCGACGGCTATCAGCCGCCCCTTTCTGCCGTTGACCGCCTCCGCCGTCTCGCGCGAGACCGAGAAGAACTCGGTGTGCATGACGTGGTCGGCTATCCTGTCCTCCTTGACGGGGCGGAAGGTGCCGAGCCCCACGTGGAGCATGACGGGCGCCACAATCACGCCCTTTTCCCTTATCCTGTCGAGCAGGCCGGGGGTGAAATGCAGCCCCGCCGTGGGGGCGGCCGCCGAGCCCCTTTCCCTCGCGTAGACCGTCTGATACCTGTCTCTGTCGGTCAGCTTTTCGGTGATATAGGGAGGGAGCGGCATCTGGCCTATCTCGTCGAGCAGGGAGAAGAACTCCCGCCCGTAAGTGTCAAAGCGTATTATCCTGTTGCCGTCCTCGACGACGTCGACGACCGTCCCGCCGAGCGGGGCGGCGTCGCTCCCGTAAAACAGTTTTGCCCCGGGACGGCACTTTTTGCCAGGTCTGACGAGCGTTTCCCACAGGTCGGCGCCCCTCTGCCTGAGCAGCACGGTCTCGACGGCTGCGCCGCCCTCCGTCCTGCCGAAGAGACGCGCGGGGATGACCTTCGAGTCGTTTATCACGAGGACGTCCCCCGGCTCGAGCAGGTCGATTACGTCGCGGAAAACGCGGTGGGATATCTCCCCCGTTCTGCGCCCGACCGTCATGAGCCGCGACGAGTCTCTCGGCTCGGCCGGCGTCTGGGCTATCAGCTCCTTAGGCAGGTCGTAGTAAAAATCGCTTTTTCTGAGTTCCGTGGCGGTTTTTTCGTTAGTTATCATTCGGTTCTTCCGGTTTCTTCCGCGCCGAGGAGAAGCCCCTCTTTTCTGTCGATATCGGTCAGCCGGACGGCGGCGATCCTGCCTTTTTCAAATCTCCCGGAGGATGCGAAGCGGCACTCGGCAAAATTGCCGGTGTGCCCCTCGACGAGCCCGTCGCGCCGCCTTTCGCACAGCAC
>JAGABQ010000201.1:0-8773 GCA_017614495.1 Clostridia bacterium | reverse complement strand
TATCCCGTTTATCGCCGACGTGGTCACGGCGAGCGTCGGGCACATACCGAGCATGAGGACAAACGTCGGATTTTCCTTGATCAGACCGTTGTACAGTCTTTCAAATACCGTCTTCATTTCACTGTCCTCCGTATCCGAATACCGAGCGGACGAAATCCGCCGCGTAGTTGACGGAATTCGTTATCGCCTTCGTCGTGACCGTGGCGCCCGAGAGGGCGTCTATCTCGTTCGGGGCGGTTTTTGAGTTCTTCGTATAAACTATCGGGAAGGATGAGAGGCCGGCAAACTGCGCCTGCCATTCCCCGTCCTGACATTTTGCCCCGAGCCCGGCGGTCTCGCTCATGGAGGTGACCGTCATACCCGTGATCCTACCGTCGGTATCAAAGCCGAGCGACATGACTATGTCTCCGCCGTAGCCGTTCGGATTGGTCACCGAAACGACGCATCCGGCGTTGTTGCCGTCTTTATCTTTGACGTAAAGCGCGTCGGTGACGGTTATCCCGTCGTCGGACGCGGGATATTCGAATTCCCTGTCCTCAAAATCCGCGGCGCCCTCAAACACCTTGCGGAATGATTCGAGCCGTTCCTCGGCCTCCGCCTCGGCTATCCTGTCCTTCGTCGTCTCGTAAACGAGCGAGAGGCACACGGCGGCGATGAGGACTATTGCGACGAGCACGAGGGTATCTTTGATGATCTTTTTACTCATTTGCTTTTTTCCTCGCGCTTTTTACTCCGAAGGGACGCGGATACGTCCATTTTTCAATAAACGGCGTCATGAGATTCGAAAGGATTATCGCGTAGGACACGCCCTCCGTCGCCCCGCAGAATACCCGCATAAACGACGTCAGGAGTCCGACGCACACCCCGAAAAGTATCTGCCCCCAGAAGGTGACGGGGGTCGTCGCGTAGTCCGAAGCCATGAACACCGCGCCGGCGAGCAGTCCGCCGCCGAGCGCGTTGACAGCGAGATAGTTCCAGGTGATCGGGATGCCGTTCATCCAGCTGAAGAGCGCCACGAAGGCCATCGTGGACGCCATGATCGTGAGGGGCCCGCGGGGACTTATCGTCCTGCGGATGAACATATACAGCGCGCCGATGAGGATCGCTATCGCCGAGGTCTCGCCTATGGCCCCCGAGTGGGTGCCGGTCAGCATGGAGATCAGATCGACTGTCTCGCCGGCCTTTGCGAGCGCGAGCGGCGTTGCGCTCGACACGGCGTCGCGGAGAACCGGGTAATTCGTCATTATCCCCGGGAAAGAGATAAGCAGGAAGCACCTCGCGGCGAGCGCCGGGTTCATAAAGTTCGTCCCGATCCCGCCGAAGAGCATCTTGACTATGAGTATCGCGAATATGCCGCCGATGAGCGGTATCCACCAGGGCGCCGTGGAATAGAGATTCACGGCGAGGATCAGCCCGGTGACGACGGCGCTGAGGTCCCCGATCGTGACGGGGAGCTTCATGAGTTTTTCGTATACGAACTCGGTGAGCACGCAGGACGCGACGCTTATCGCGATGACGAGGAGCGCGCGCCATCCGAACACCCATACTCCGACGCCGAGCGGAGGAATCAGGGCGATTATGACATCGAGCATTATGCTCCGCGTCGTCTCCCTCGAACGGACGTGCGGGGAAATTGACACGTTGAGAAGTTTCATTTCTTTCGTCCCGCCTTCCTCTCTATGATGATCTGCCGCTTGGCTATGGCTATCGACTGAGATATACGGCGCTTTGCCGGGCAGATATAGGTGCAGCAGCCGCAGCCGATGCATTCCATACCGTGGAGCTTTTCAAACTCCCCGTACTCTCCCTCGTCGGCGGCGTTCTTGAGCTTGATAGGCATGAGCCGCTCGGGGCAGGTCGTCAGGCATTTGCCGCATCTTATGCACTCCATCGGCGAATACTGCGTCGTTTCGTCCTCGGAAATCGCAAGGATGCACGACGTGGTCTTTGTGACCGGGATGTCGAGTCTGTATACCGCGGCACCCATCATAGGCCCGCCGAAAATGATCTTCGACGGCTCGGCCTTGTATCCTCCCGCGGCCGCGATGATGTCCTCGGCGCTCATCCCTATCGGGGCGTCGAAGTTCGAGGGCTCGTTTATCGCCTCGCCGGACACCGTGACAACCCGCCTCACGAGCGGGATCCCGTCGCACACGGCGTCGGCTATGGCGCAGAGGGTGGAGAAATTGAAAACGAGACATCCCGCGTCGGCGGGGAGCATTCCCGAGTTGACCTTTCTGCCCGTGAGGGAGTGGATTATCACCCGTTCCCCGCCCTGCGGATATTTTTCTCTCAGAGCGACGACCGAAATATCGCCGTACTGCGCGGCGGCCGCCCTGACCGAGGCGATGCCGTCCTTCTTGTTGTTTTCTATGCCGAAAACGCCCTTCGACCCCGGGAACATCCGCATGACTATCCTCATTCCGAGGACGGCGCGCTCGGGCTTTTCGAGCATCAGCCGGTGGTCGCAGGTTATATACGGCTCGCACTCCGAGCCGTTGCAGATAACGTAATCTATTTTTGACGGATCCTTCGGCGTGAGCTTGACGGCGGTCGGGAATCCGGCGCCTCCCATACCGACGATCCCCGCCTTTCTCACGGCGGCGACTGTCTCCTCGGTCGTCATGGATTCCCAGTCCCGTTTTTCGCCCCAGCCCGGGACCTTCTCGAACTCGCCGTCGCTCGTCACGACGACGGCGGTCGCGCTCTCACCGTTCTGGCAGATATGGGGGCCGATCTCCTTGACGGTGCCCGAAACGGAGCTCAGGATATCGGCGGATACAAAGCCGCCCGCCTCGCAGAGGGTCTGCCCGACGAGCACTCTGTCCCCGACCTTGACGCACGGCACGGCGGGCGCGCCGATGTGCTGATTGGTCAGAAAAATAAAATCTCCCCCGGGATACAGCGAGCGTATCGGAGAGCCCGAGGCGAGCTCTTTTTTCGCACGGGGATGCACCCCGCCTAAAAAACTTTTTAGCATCGGTTGTTCCTTGAAAATAAAAATGATGCGCCGCGCGGCACGACTGTTAAGACCCCGCGCTCGGTATGACAATTATATCACCCTCCGCAGATTATGTCAAGAAAAACAATGATAAACGGACGCCGGAGGCTTGCAATAAAACGCCGCGGGTGATATAATACCGTCACATAAGAATCAACGGGGTGTGACCATGATATTTGACAGGATCGAAAACGCGGGGAGATACGAGGCGGCCCTCCCCGGTATCGGAAAAGCGGTCGCCGCGGCCGCCGCGATACCGGCGGCGGAGGTCTTTGCAGGGAAAGAATCCGTTCAGCTCGGCGGCGGCTCGAAACTCAATTTCGGAGAGTTCGAAACGCGGCCGGCGCCGGATCAGCTTTGTTTTGAGGCGCACAGGATAAACACCGACGTCATGATCCTCGCCTCGGGCGCCGAGACGATATATTTCGCAGGCCTTTCGGACCTGACCGTCACGAAAGAGTATGCGGAAGAAACCGACGTTCTGTTCGGCGCCGCCCGCGCCGTCACCGGCTGCGTGGTCCTTAAGCCCGGATATTTCGCGGTCTTTACCCCTGTGGACGCTCACGCCCCGGGATATCACCCGGACGGACGGCCGAGCGAGGTGAAAAAACTCGTCCTCAAGCTGAAAACCCCGGAGTCGGTATGATTTTCCCGTCTGTCAACGGAATAGAGCGCCGCGCAGATAATCTTTCTCATTTTTCGTACCTTGAAAATCCGAGCGTCCCGTCGGGATGTTGTTTTGCCTCGTAAAGCTCTATGTGCCCGCCGTAGCCGTATCCTGGGTCGACCACGAATCCCGAAAACACCGTCTTCCCGCAAAGGAGCGCAGCCTTAGGCACCCTGAAGGTGCGGTCAACTATCACACCGCCGTCCTCCGGCTCGGTCCACGGCCCGGTCGGGTTGTCGGAAAACCTGTATCTTGCCGTTCCGCCGAGACTGAAAACGAGATAATATATATTCCCGATACGGAACCAGTCGGAGCATTCCGGCTGATCGACGTCCCTGCCTGCCAGAATAAAGGGCTCCTTCTGCTCCCATGTCTCGAGATCGGTCGAAACGAGATGAGCAAGCGCGCCCGTCTCTCCGACCGAGGTCGTTACGAGCATATGGAAAATTCCGTCATCGGTACGGAACAGCTTCGGGTCGCGCGCCGATACCGACTCATACGGTGCGGTAAGCGAAAAATATCTGCCGCTTTTTTCAAAATGGCGACAATCGGTACTGCGCGCGCACGTCAGCTTTGCAGGAGTCCCGTCACACATCCTGACGGCGTAATAGGCATAATATATCCCGTCGTGCTCTATGACTGACCCCGTGCATATCGAACCCTCCCACTGCTTGGTGATGCCGATCGCCATAGGCTCGGTTTGCCAGGTCACGCCGTCGGAGGTCGATATCTGCGCCCACTGATGGGCTCCCAGACCGTATTTGCTCCCGTGATGCCGTCTGTCGTAGAGAAAGAACAGACGGTATCTGCCGTCCCTCGGATCGTTGAACGGCATACAGTCTCCGCATGAGGAATCCGTCCCTTCGGGGCGAAACGACGATACGTCGGAAAAAATCCGATCGTCTCCATTCTTCACGTGCTCTTCGTCGAGCTCGCAGCCCGATATGATCCCGACCGAGCCGTTTTTCAGAAAGAGCCGTGATGGAGGTTTCCCGACCGGCCACTCCTCGTCGCGAAGTTCGTCGCCCGCATAAAGCGCGAGCCGCGCACCGCCGAAGCAGAGACTCATTTTCCCCTTTCGTTCGGAACTCAGAGTCAGATAATCCACGTGTCTGAGACCGCCGAAGGGGCTGGTATAAGGAAAACGCGCCGAGACGGCGACCCCGTCGCCGAAAAACGCGGAAGCAAAAACGTTACCGTCGCCGTCGGTTATCTCAAAATCTCCGTCAAATGACAAAGTCCATTTTTCGGGAAGGCAAAACGCCTTCCCACGCCTGGGTCTTATTATCATAATGCCTCCGAATGTTAAAAACCTTTAAAGTAGTATAGCAGACCTGCCGGCGGGTGTCAACCCGAAAATAAAAAAATCCCGGAGAGATGTCCTCTCCGGGATTTTTGTTCAGTCTTCTTTTTCGTCCGACACGCTGTCCCCGAGACGGTACTCCGGGAGGGTGTCGTCAAACTTTTCGCGCTTTGTGATAGGCCCGAGGATCATCGAAGGAACGTAGTCCTTGTCGTTGAGATCTATCTCGATCTTCGGCTCCGCCGGGCGTTTTTCGCGGTTTCCGCGCTTTTTGCGGCGGTTTTTACCGCTCTTTCCGGCGCCCTCTTCGCCGTTTCCGACGATTATCATGACGCGGCGGTTGCTGTCCGCGCCTATTGAGTTGGTTGTCACGCCGTCGATGCCCTGCACCTCCGAATGGATGATGCGGCGCTCGTACGGGGACATCGGCTCGAGCGTGATGTTCATGCCGGTGCGCAGAGCGCGCTCGGCGGTGCGCTTCGCGAGGCGGCGGAGCGTCTCCTCGCGCCTGACTCTGTAGTCCTCTACGTCGAGCGAGATCCTCGTGTACTCGGGATCGTCGTTCTCCGTGCGGCGGTTTGCCGCGAGATTCGTGAGATACTGGAGGGCGTCGAGCGTTTCGCCGTGATGCCCGATGAGGACCCCCGCGTCCTCGCCCGAGATATTTATGACGTACTCGCGCTTAGAACCCTCGACGGGGGCTATCTCGGCGTCCGCGTAGATGTCCATATCCCGGATTATCTGTTTTACGAACTCAAGTCCGTTCTGCTGCGCCGGGGTTGCGTAGCAGACCCTGACGACCGCGTCGCTGTCGCCTATACCGAGGAAGCCCTTTTTCGGCTCCTCGACTATCTCGTACGTCACGTCGGAAGACGTGACGCCGAGCTGTGACGCGCCCTGTTCCACCGCTTCTTCGACTGTTTTCGCGGTGATCGTGATTTCCTTTTTCAATTTTGACTCCGAGTTGGGTTATATACTCAGTCCTTGAGCTTGGCGGGCGGTATCACTCCGCCGTCGTCGCCCTTTCCGGACCTGTCTTCATTTTCATCATCGCTCTGCTCTTCGGGGAGAAGATCGATGCGGTGCGCCGCGACCTTTCCGGACGTTTTCTTGCGGTCGAGACGCTCGGCCTTGCCGGGCTTGTAGAGTTCTCTCGAGGCGGCCTTGTAGTCCTCTTCGCTGAACTCCGGGAAGGGGTACATGAGTTTGAGGATAAACTGCTGCACGAGCGCGAGCACGCTCTGGTAGATCCAGTAAAGGACGAGGATCGCCGGCACCTGGAAAGCGATGAAGGTCGTTATCGCGGGCATGGTGAACTGCATGATTTTCGTCGAGAGCTCGGCGTTCGGCGCGTTGTCAGATTTCGGCGGCTGATACATCAGCTTTTTGTTTATCCATATTGAAGCGAGCGAAACGGCCAGGTTGATCCCCACGAGTATCCAGAGGAGACTCGGCTTTGAGATCGAGGCGTACTCCGAAAGGTCGATCGCCCCGCCGAAAAGCGTAAAGTCGGTCAGATCGTTTTCGGTGAAGGCCTCGTCGAGCATTCCCTCGCCCTTGAAGAGGTCGACCCCGTTGAGTCTGATTATCTTTACGGTATCTATGCCGGAACGGAAATTGACGGTCGTTTTGCTGTCGGCCGTGTCTTCCTTTATTTTGTCACGGTAGGTGTCGAGGGTCTTGATCACGCTCTCGCTGAGGCCCTCGGTCTTAAGATTGCCTTCGCTGTAAAGCTCGCAGATGCGATAGTTTATGTTCGAAATGTTGTCCTTCGGCACGTGGGAGATGAATCTCAGGGGATTGAGCACCGCCTGATACACCGCGAGAACGATCACGAGCGTGAGGATCATCGGAAGGCAGCCGCCGTAGGGGCTGTAGTTTTCCGACTGATAGAGCTTCATGAGCTCTTCCTGAAGTTTCTGGGAATTGCCCTGCCCCGAATAACGGTCGCGCAGCGCCTTCTCCTTCGGACGGAGAGACGCCTGCTTTACCATGTTTTTCTGCTGCTTTATCCCGACGGGGAAAAGAATCAGCTTGGTGGCGAGCGTGAATATGAGAAGCGCTACCGCATAGTTCGGGACGAGCATGTAGCACCATCTGAGCAGATACCCGAACGGTATGGCGAGAAAATCCATTATAAAATTGCCTTTCGGTTGTTATTCTTCTGAGCCGGCCGCTCCACGCGGGATTTTGTCATATCTCTTCGGGACGCGGTCGATGCCGCCCTTGCTGAACGGGTTGCACCTCAAAATCCTCCACGCGGCGAGCGCGCTCCCGCGGAAGGCGCCCCATTCGTTTATCGCCTCAATGGCGTATGCCGAGCAGGAGGGATAGTATTTGCAGCACGGCCTCCGCTTGAGCGGCGAGAGGACGCGCTGGTAGAAACGGATAATTCCCGTCAGAATCTTTTTCATTTCGCTACCGCGCTTTTTCTGGTGAAACGGCGGGCAAGAGGCCCGCCGCGAACGTTTCAGTCATCCTTCCGGGGCCCGTCTGCGGCGGTCAGCCCGAGCTTTCTGAAAGCCCGGCTGATGTGCTCGTACATTTCGGCCGAGGATGCCCCGGCCGCGTCCTGACGGGCGGATATGACGATGAGATTTCCCGTTCTGATCCTGTTTTCGGAGACCGCCCTGCGGTATCCTTCCCGCATCACGCGCTTGCAGCGGTTGCGCGTTACGGCGCCTCCGACCTTTTTGGAGACGGCAAAACCCACCCTGTTGAGATATTCCTTGCGCGGATTTTCGTTCATGAGCCGGTGTGCGTCGTAATCGCGCAGGACAAAAACACCGACGAGCGGCGTGACGTATCTCTTCCCCTTTCCGTACGTCTTTACGAAAAGGTGGTTTTCCTTAATCGCAAACTCCTTCACGGCGGGTCAAGGGGGCGGCTTTTGTCAGTGGGTAAGTCTGATTCTTCCCTTTGCGCGTCTTCTCTTGAGCACCTTGCGTCCGTTTGCCGTGCTCATTCTTTTTCTGAATCCGTGTTCCTTTGATCTGTGGATCTTTTTGGGCTGATATGTTCTGAGCATTTTATTTTTTCTCCTTATCTTTTGTCCGCGAAGGCGCTCCGGCGGCCGATTTTTTGCCGTCCGACGCCCCGCGCTTTGCTTAATGCCATAGTCGCGTAGCGTATATTATACAACATTATTTCCGGCGTGTCAAGCGTTTTTTTCGCGGCAATAAAAAAGCGGGAGAGGGACACTTGCCATAGAGCAGGCGTCCCTCGCGGTTTGTTACGGGTTTGATGCGAATTGATCAATGATATCGTATCATCAAAAGTCAAGGTCTGCATCAATGAAAACGTGCAACAGGCGTCAGTTTTTCAACAAGCTTCGACATACGGGGATCGGTTTCAAATGGTTTGTACCGCTCGCCTTTAAGGGATTTCAGAAGCAAGCCCGATTCATTCTCGGTATAATCCTTGACCGCGTCTATAGAAGAGTATTCAACCCCGTTTACGATGAAAGAAGTGTATCTTCCGTCGTCTTGCATATCATATTTGACCGCGTGCTCCGCGGATTTATACAGGCAATCGAACATCTTCGCCGCGTCGTTCAGCTTCAACCAGTTCTCTGCCATTTCCTTATAGATCTCCGAATACCGGCAATGGTAAAACCCGCAGTTTCCGTCCGGATAAAGCAGATCAAAACATTGAATGATAAATGCACGCGCCTTGATATTCTCCTCCGGCGTATAGCCGCCCTTTCGGCACATATTGCAGACGTTCAACCAGACCCTATCAAAAAGATGTTGAATGTTGGTCTGACAGTACCGAACCGCTTCCTCTTCTTCCAGAATACGCG
>JAGABQ010000200.1:0-8579 GCA_017614495.1 Clostridia bacterium | reverse complement strand
GTCAGACCGACCTTTTCCGCCGTTTCCCTCGTCGCGGGGTCATATTCTGTTTTTTCGGGTACGACCCAGCGTTTGAATCTCATGTCAGAATGGCCTGTATCTTTTTATTATCGCAACAGCGGCTCTCAGCCCGTCGACGGCCGCCGAGGTTATCCCCCCGGCGTATCCCGCGCCCTCTCCGGCGGGATAGACGTTCCCCGACGCGGGGGAGGTCATGTCTCCGTTTCTCGTCATCCTGTACGGAGACGAGGTCCTGGTCTCGACCCCCGTAAGCACCGCACGGGGATCTGCAAATCCGCTTATCTTTCTGTCAAAAACCTCGAGCCCGAGCCCGAGCATCCTGTTTATCCTGTCGGGGAAAAGGGCCGAGAGACGCGAAGGCGTCACTTTCCCGCCCATGTAGGTCGGCGCGACCTCCCCGATGCCGCAGCCGGTCCTGCCGAGAAAACTCCCGACGGTCTCGACCGGCGCGCGGAAGCCGCCTCCTCCGGCGCGGAACGCCGCCGCCTCGAGCGATCTCTGAAACGATACCGGGTCGCCGTGAGATACGTTCACGACGAGCGCCGCGTTTGCGTTTTTACCGTTTCTGAGGTAACGGCTCATGCCGTTCGTGACGACGCCGCCCTCCTCTGACGCCGCGGCGATGACCTCGCCGCCGGGGCACATGCAGAAGGTGTAGACGCAGTCCTCCCCGACTCTGTGCGAAAGCGCGTATTCGGCGTGTCCAATCCGTGGATCGCCGGCGTAGTCGCCGAACATCGCCGTATCGATCTTTTCCTGGAGATGTTCTATCCTCACCCCGACGGAAAACGGCTTCGGCAAAAGCTCGAATCCGTCCCCGATGAGGCGGGAAAAGGTATCTCTCGCGCCGTTCCCGAGGGCAAGGACGACCTGTCCGCAGGGGATCTCGCCCTCCGACGTGACGACGGCCGTCGCCTCTCCCGTGACGTTTCTTTTAAACCCCTCGAGGCGCGTTCTGTAGCGTATCTCCCCGCCGAGTTCCTTTATTCTCGCGTCGATCTCCGAGACGACCTTCAGAAGTCTGTCTGTACCGACGTGCGGTTTTGCGTTTTTAAGTATTTCCGGCGGAGCGCCGAAACCGGCGAGCCGCCTGAGAACGTATTCGACGTTCTCGTCGTTTATCCTCGTGACGAGCTTGCCGTCCGAAAAGGTCCCTGCGCCTCCGGCGCCGAACTGGACGTTTGACTCGGTGTCGAGGATCCCCGTCCTCATGAACTCCGCCACCCTGAATGACCGCACGGATACGGGATCGCCGCGCTCTATCACGATCGGGCGGTATCCGCGCTCCGCGAGCGCGAGGGCAGCGAACATCCCGCAGGGGCCGAAGCCGACGACGACCGGCCTTCCGGACGGGACGGCGTCGCCCTGCGGAGCCGACTCCACGGGATCTGCGTGCTCAGCGACGACCGACGCGTCGGCCGCACGGAGGGCGCTCTCCGGCACGGGACAGTCGGTCTCTATTATCACCGAACGGACGATGACCGGCTCCCTGCGGCGGGCGTCAACCGATTTTTTGCACACGTACGACGGATATTTCTTTTTCCCGTCAAGGTGCGGAACGAGTCTTTTAAGAGCCGCCGCGCACGCGTCGCCGTCGGTCGCGCCGACGGGCGTGCGTACGTTGCGTACGACTATCTTCACTGAGTCACGTCCCCCTGGGTTATCTTCACCGAAACGGAATAACTCCCGACAACGTAGACCTTGCCCGCGTACTTGTCGAGGAACGAGACTGAGACGGGGACGTCGACCGTGCCCGCGCTCCTGCCGGTGAGATTTATCTCCGCCGTGATATCGTACGCCTGGAGACTCTCGACCGCGTCGCCGTCGCCGCGCACGGTGATGAGCACCATGCCCGGATCGGTATATGACAGACCGTCGGGATTTATGACTCTTAACTCGGCTGAGATCCGCTTTGAGCTTATGTTGGTGGTCTCGAGGGTGATGGTCACAGTCTCGACCTCGTCAACGTTCGTCACGCCGGAAGGCAGGGACACGGCGACGGTCCTCTCGGTCACGCCGTTTTCGACCGTCGTTTCGTCGATTTCGTATACGAGCGATACCCTGCCGACGAGCTCCGCCTCGCCCTTGACCGTAATATACGCGGGGTTTGTCGTGACGGTGCAGTTGCTTTCGTTGAATATGCCCTGAGTGAACCTCACCCTGACGGGCACCTGCTTCGTCACAAGCACGGGTATCGACGCCGTGGCGTTCGTCACGTTCGTCCTGACGTAAGCGTTGACGACCTCGGCGCCGGAGGCGTCGAGCAGGCTGACCGTCCCGTTATAAGTGACGGTGCGCGTCACGTGCCCAATGGAGGCGACGAGCTCCGCCCTGTCTATCGTCGAAATGACCGAGGCCGGCCCCGTCACGGAGACGGTCGCCGGGCTGACCGTTATGTTGCTGAGATCGAGGACGTAGGGGTCGTCGACCTGATAGTCCGTTACCCTGACCCTGACCGGGACGGAGACCGTCTCGGTATTGTCGAGGTACAGATACACCGCCTCTGTCGACGCGTTTGAGAAGGTCACGCTGTTCGGCATATCGTATTCGACGGTGCATCTCACACGTCCCGGTTCAACGTCCGCGGGGACGGTGACGAAGGCCGTAATGTCTCCCTTTTCGATCTTGCTTATTGCCGATCTCTTGCCCGATACGGTCACGTCGACCGTCGCGTCGTCTCCCGATAGAACGGAATATCCCGATTCGTTTCTTATCTCGACTGGGACTCCGCCGAGCGTCGTCGAATATACCGTCACGTCGAGGTCGGTGACGTAATACCACAGAAACAGCGCGGCGGCTATGCAGACGATTATCGCCGCGACGTCGCCTATCTTTCTGCCCGTGGTTTTTGCGCTTTTAACGGAGGTCGCGTTGTTCATGCCTGTTCCTCCTTTGCCTCGCTGCGGGAAGCTTTGCCGTTTTTCTGCTTTTTTCTGTGCTGAACGCCCGTTTCGAGAAGCTCGATGAGCTTTGAACGGAGCTCGTTCCTGTCCTTCATCGGGATGAGATTCCCGGAATACGCGATCGAGATGCCGCCCGTCTCCTCCGAAACCACGACGGCGACGGCGTCGCTCTCCTCGCTTATGCCGAGGGCGGCGTGATGGCGCGTGCCGTGACGGCGCGCCTGCCGCTTTTCGTCAGTCGAGAGCGGGAGAATCACGGCCGCCCTGTAAAGCCGGTTGTCGCGGATTATCGCCGCTCCGTCATGAAGCGGCGTCCCCTTGTAGAAAACGCTCCGCAGCATGGGCGAGGTCAGGTCGGAATTGAGCTCTACGCCGCCCTTCACTACGTTGTCGAGATTCGACGTCCTCTCAATCACGATCAGCGCTCCCGTCTTGTCGGCTGACATATCGCCGCAGGCCGACGAAAGCTCGGCGATCATACGTTCGGTGGCGTTTTTGGTGACGTCCCTGTCGCTTATGCTCCGCAGACCGCGAAGCGGCTCCCCTCCGACCTTCTCGAGCGCGGAGCGCAGCTCCGGCTGGAAAACCACGACGAGGGCTATGAAGCCGATCTGGAAGAAGTTCGTCATTATATACGACACCGTTCTGAATCCGATCAGGTTGCTTATTATCATTATCACGCCGAGCAGGATGATGCCCACGGCGAGCCGCCCCGCCCGCCTGTCTCTTATAAACGCGTAAACCGCGTAAAGCAGCGCTGCGACGAGCAGAATGTCGATTATATCGATCACTCCGATCGAGCCGAGCCGCCTGAAAAACGCCGGAAAATCAAAACTGAAGCCGTCACCGTTCATGTTGTTTCCTGCCTTTCGTGGATAGTGTCATACGATCTGAAAAATGAAGAATTTGAGATATTCCGTCTCCGGGACGTTCCAGAGGATCGGATGGTCCGGAGACTGGCGCCGTTCCTCGACCTGCCGTAGTCCGACGCCGGCGCGTTCCGCCGCTCCGTGGAGCATCTGCCGGAAAAGCGGTGCGGTCATGAAATGAGAGCAGGAGCAGGTCGCGAGGTACCCTCCTCTGCCGAGGAGGCGCATCGCGCGCTCGTTGATCTCGCCGTAGCCGCGCGCGGCGCTCTTTACCGTGTCGCGGCTCTTTGTGAACGCGGGAGGATCGAGGATTATGAGGTCGTATTCTCCCCTGCGCACCGTTTCGAGGTAATCAAAGACGTCGGCGCATACGACGTCCACCCTGTCGTCCATGCCGTTCATCGCGGCGTTTTCGCGAGCCACCCCGCAGGCGCTCTCCGAGACGTCGACCGCGGTCACGCGCTCCGCCCCGCCCTTTACGCAGTTGAGGGCGAAGCCGCCCGTGTGGGTGAAACAGTCGAGCACCTTTTTGCCCCGGCATAACCTGCCGACCGCCGCGCGGTTGAATTTCTGATCGAGGAAAAATCCCGTTTTCTGCCCCGCGGCGTAATCGACCGCGAATCTGAGCCCGTTTTCGGTGACCACCGTTCTGCCGTCCGTTTCGCAAAGGCCGTCGGCTTTATAAAACCCCGTTTCCGCGGCAAGCCCCTCGAGCGCCCTCACGGGGGAATCGTTTCTGAGATATACCGTGTTTATCACGTCGCCGGATCTCCTGAGGTCGTCGAGGATGAGCCCGAGGAGCAGGTCCTTTCTCATATCGACACCGAGGCACAGCGTCTGTACGGATAGCACGTCCCCGAACCGGTCGACGGTCATCCCGGGGAACCTGTCCGCCTCGCCGAATACGAGCCGGCAGCAGTCGAAGGCGCCGCCCATGACGGTCCGCCTGTAATCGAGAGCGTGGGACACCCTGCGTCTGAAAAAATCCTCGTCAAACCTGTCGTTAGCGTTGCATGAAATGAGCCGCACCCGTATTTTCGACGCGCCGTTGACAAAGCCCGAGCCGAGATATTTGCCTTTTTCGCTGAAGACGTCGACGACGTCGCCGCCGGACCAGTCGCCTTCGTCCGAAACGACCTCGGTTCCGTATATCCACGGATGCCCTCCCGAGGCGCTCCGAGCCGCCTTCGCCGTGACCGTCAGCCGCGGCAGATCCCTTTTCACGGATAAACTCTCCTCCAAAATATCATTTAACAGTTTATTATATCATATAACCGAAAAAAAAGCAACGCCGGAAAGGTCTTCGTCCGGAAAAAACAAAAACCGCTCCCGAAAACGGGAGCGGAGATGATGATATTTCGTTCAGTCTGCGAAAAGCGGGGTCGACAGATACCTGTCTCCCGTGTCGGGGAGAAGGACGACGACGGTCTTGCCGGCGTTTTCCGGACGCGACGCAATTTTTATCGCGGCAAAGGCGGCGGCGCCGGACGAGATCCCGACGAGCACGCCCTCTCTGCGGCCGATGAGTTTGCCGGTCGCGAAGGCGTCTTCGTTTGAGACCGTGATTATCTCGTCGTAAATACCGGTGTCGAGGACGTCGGGTACAAAGCCCGCGCCGATCCCTTGTATCTTGTGCGGCCCGGAGACGCCGGCCGACAGCACCGGCGACGTCGCCGGCTCGACCGCCGCGACCTTAACGTCCGGATTTTTCTCTTTCAGATATCTGCCCGTGCCCGTCACGGTTCCGCCCGTGCCGACGCCGGCGACGAAGAAATCGACCTTTCCGTCCGTGTCGTTCCAGATCTCGGGGCCGGTCGTTTCGTAATGCGCCTTCGGGTTGGCGGGGTTTGAAAACTGAGAGGGGATAAACGCGCCGGGGATCTCCGCGGCGAGCTCATTCGCCTTTTCGATCGCGCCCTTCATACCCTTTGCGCCCTCGGTGAGGACGATCTCGGCGCCGTACGCCTTGAGAAGCTGACGGCGCTCGACCGACATGGTCTCTGGCATCGTGAGTATTACGCGGTATCCGCGCGCGGCGGCGACCGAGGCGAGGCCTATGCCGGTGTTGCCGCTCGTCGGCTCGATTATGACGCTGTCTGGAGTGAGTTTGCCGCTCTGCTCGGCGTCGTCGAGCATCGCCTTCGCTATTCTGTCCTTGACGGATCCGGCGGGGTTGAAATACTCGAGCTTGGCCACGAGCCGCGCCGCGAGGTCATATTCTTTTTCTATGTGTGTGAGTTCAAGCAGAGGCGTACCGCCTATGAGCTGATCGGCTGAGCCGTATATATTTGACATTGATTTTTTCTCCTTGTTTCTGAGTTTATTCGAATATAGATTTATGTTTCCGGACGCGTGACGTGCCGCCGACATCGAAGACCGGCGCGCCGGGCCCGGGAAAGGCCGTTTCGTCTCATTTTATTCGCTTCTTTCTCCTACCTGTTTGGTAGGCGTTAGTATTATACCACGAAATGACCGGCGTGTCAAGACGCGAAAAAAATTATTTTTTGTCACTTATTAGAGCAAAGAAGTCTCATATGCGTATTTTTTTCGCGCAAAAGAACTTGACAAAGCCGTTTCGCGGTGGTATAATATGCCGTCAACTTAAGACAGCAGGTACAAGGTAAATCCTGCCGAGGTTAACATACGATATCAAGCGTTCTGCTTTTCGCATGTCCGAGGCGTTTTGCCTGCGGGCAATTTTTTTGCCCTCCATCAATACAAGGAGGTATGACATCATGCCAAGCGCACTTATTCTTGAGCAAAAGAAAGCGGCGACCGAAGCCCTGACTGAAAAGATCAAGGCGGCGTCCTCGGGAGTTCTCGTGGCCTACACCGGGATCAACGTCGAACAGGACACCGCGCTCCGTAAAGCTTTGCGCGAAGCGGGCGTCGAGTACAAGGTATACAAAAATACCATGACCGAGCGCGCCTGCGAAGCCGCGGGGTTCGGTGAGCTCAAAAAGTATCTCGGCGGAATGACGGCCCTCGCGACGAGCGAGAAGGACCCCGTCGCCCCCGCGAAGATACTCAAGGAATATGCCGACAAGGTCAAGGATTTCGAAATCAGAGCCGGCTTTATCGACGGCGCCGTCGTCGATCAGAAGGCGGTCCTCGAGCTCGCCTCGATCCCGAACAAAGAGACCCTCGTCTGCAAGATCATGCTCGGTATGCAGAACCCGCTCTACAAGCTCGCTTACGCCCTCCAGGCGATAATCGACAAGAGCGGCGAAGCACCCGCCGAGGAAGCAGCGGCAGAGCCGGAAACGCCGGCCGAGACCGCGGAAACACCGGCCGAATGAGCCGAAGCCCGGCGGGCGGGCAAAGCCCCGCGGAAATTATTATACTATTAAAGTGAGGAAATTACAATGGCAAGCGAAAAAACACTCGCACTCCTTGAAGAGATCAAGGGTCTGACCATACTCGAGATGAACGATCTCGTAAAGGGACTTGAAGAGGCGTTCGGCGTCACCGCCGCACCCGTAGCAGTAGCAGGCGGCGCAGCTCCCGCAGCGGCAGCCGAGGAAGAAAAGACCGAATTCGACGTTATCCTCGCCTCCTTCGGAGCGAAGAAGCTCGACGTCATCAAGGTCGTCCGTGAGATCACCGGACTCGGACTTAAGGACGCGAAGGACCTCGTTGAGGCCGCTCCTAAGGCCATCAAGGAAGGCATCTCCAAGGAAGACGCCGAGGCCCTCAAGAAGCAGATCGAGGCAGCCGGCGCTACCGTCGAGATCAAGTAATAAGAGTTTATCCCTTACCGGGCGCGAAAGCGTCCGGTTTTTTGATTTGCGTATTGATTTTATAATAAATCCGTGATATAATATGATGATTAAAAGGGCGATTATTCGTCCGAAGCGTTTCAGGCGGTGATTTTCATGAGATCAATGACGGCTTTCGGAAGAGCGACGGGACAGACGGGCGGGAGATTCTACGTTTGCGAGATAAAATCCGTCAACAACCGTTTTCTCGACTGCACGGTCAAGCTCCCGAGACAGCTCTCTTTCCTTGAACAAAACGTCATTGAGCTCGTTTCGTCACGCGGGATAAGCCGCGGCAAGGTCGACGTCTTCGTATCTGTCGAGGACAGGGGGACCAAGGGCGTGACGGCGTCCGTCGACACGGAATACGCCGACACCTACGTCGCCGCCCTGAATCAGCTCCGCGAACGGTACTGTCCGGACTCTCCCCCGCCCGACCTGACGATGATAGCGTCGAATCCTCAGGTCTTTATGTCGGTCAAGGCGGCGGACGACGAGGACGGCATGTGGGATGAACTGTTTCCCTATATCAGCTCGGCGCTCGACTCGTTCGTAGAGAGCGGAAGGGCCGAGGGCGATCGGCTCAAGGCCGATCTCCTCTCAAAGCTCGACGCCCTCGGCGGGATGGCCGCCGAGATCGCCTCAAAATCCGAGGCGAACGCGGCGGGGTATCGGGAAAAGCTCGAGCAGCGGCTCCGCCGCACGCTCGGGGAGCTCGATATAAAAGCGGACGAAAACCGCATCCTCACAGAGGTCGCCCTCTTCTGCGACAAGATCGCGGTGGACGAGGAGACCACGCGGCTGGGGAGCCATTTTGAAGCATTCCGCGCAGCGCTCGGCTCCGACGAGCCGGTAGGCCGCAGACTTGATTTTCTCGTTCAGGAAATGAACAGGGAGATAAACACGATCGGCTCGAAATCCTGCGACTCGGCGATCGCCTCGGTCGTCGTATCGGCAAAATGCGAGCTTGAAAAAATCAGAGAACAGATACAGAATCTGGAGTGACGCTTATGAAATTCATCAATATC
>JAGABQ010000018.1:0-9394 GCA_017614495.1 Clostridia bacterium | reverse complement strand
TGTCGAACCGCATGCGGCGGACGGTGTATGGTATTGCAATAATATTGGTTCCATCGGAGAACCGCCGTTTTCTCTGCCGGACGGATCGCCCGAAATAAGCGGCAAGTATTATTCATATAAAAAATTCTCGGTATCGAACTACAATAAATTTATTTCAAGCCTTACGGACTCGGGTTTTGAGCTCGCAACGAAGAAATACAGTAGTTTTCTTTTTCGTGACGATTGCATGATTTTTTTACAGTATGATGCGTATGAGACTTTAAGCCTGTCGTGGTATTCCAGAAGTCGGTATGCAGAAGACGACGGCGATACATCCTCGCTTTTGTGGTATGACAACAAAGACAGTCTTTCAAAAATCAAAATACACCCGATAAACATATCTCCGGAAGGGTTCTATGATCTTACCGGGGGACAGATTTATGCGATCCCCGTTTACTCATACGACCGTTATAACTCCGCCGGACAAGAAGATATTAACGGGTCGTACGATTGTTCGGTATGCTTTGTGAAGGACAATAAGACCTGGCAGGCCTCAATGGAATCAGTTGCCGTCTGCGACATTGACGGGGATCAAATAAATGACGTACTGTTGCTGTCATACGGCCCGACCAGCGGAGTATTCACTTTCAGAGTCGTTGCGGTAACCGAAAGCGGAGTGTATGATACTGTCTTCGGAGCTATGGAGTATTACGACCTCGGCTTTGCGAATGAAGACGGTAAGATTGTTGTTGAAGGTGTCGGGAATGACCTCAAACAGCATTTCTTCGAAATCGTCTTTTCAAAAAACGGTCAAAAACCGGTCGTAATGTTATATGACAATGGTGAACCGCTCCCGACATGGGTACTGCAGGGTGTACTTGATTATCAAAGTCACATCAATGATAAATACTGGTTTGACTACCTGGGTCTCAACGAAAGGGCGTTAGTTGAAGAAGAGCCGCAAAGTTTAATGCTGGAATACAGAATCACAGCCGACGATGCGGACAGTCCTATATGGAGCGCGTCGGACGGCGAACTTATCCCGTTTGTAATACGGAGAACACGGTATCTGGACTCCTCGGATTACAGGAGCGCACTGAAAAAAATTGTGGATAAAGGCACCGAAGCAAATCAGGAAACAAGATATCGTTTGGTAGCTGAAAAAACCGGTCTCACATATGAAACAGTCAAAAATCTGATTGAAAATGCAGAATATATGGGCAGCAACATAGATGAGCTTTACGATATCGCCGGGCAGGAGTACGTCGATCTGGTTATGTCCACGCGGCCTTCGCAGGAAGTGGTTGACGCTTATAATGCCGTGATTTATGACGAACGTTATAAAACGGCGTATTTGGACGCTATCCGCGACCCTGACAATCTGCTTTTCTACAAGGACGACGCGGAAAAGCTGAAAAACGAGCGATTTGAGGAGATGAAGACGCTTGTCGAAAACGAGGGCTGTATGATAGTTGCTGATCTGAACGACGAGAAATGGGCAAACACGCTTGCCTCGCTCAGGGGATATTGCGTTGCCTTCGGGACCGCCGCACAGGTGAAGTCTCTTCTCGGCAAACTCGACTATGAAACGGAATTGTTCTACGCTCCCCGAAAACCGTTCGGCGACGATTGGCTGTTTGGATACGTCGATCCCGATACTGTCAACTGGGAGGCAATACAGGACAAATGGCCCAATCAGCTCTTGGATGAGGAAGCATTGTATTTCCGGCAAAATATAAATTCCAAGGCGCTTTATATTAAGTGATCATTTTTTGAGGAAATCACTCAAAATGAATAACATCCGACGGCCTCGGGAGTAGGGCACCGAGAGCCGTAAAAGCGCCCGGCGGGTCTCCCACCGGCGCTTTTGCTTTGCGGAAATGCTCGCCGAGATCCGCCCCGTGTGGGAGGTTTTTTGTTGCGATCTATGACATTATTTGACTGTTATGTGACGAATTAATGAAAAAGCTCCGGACAGAAAAGCGTTTTTTGCGTCTTTAAACGTATAATATAGTGAAGGACCACGGAAGGAGAGCGGATCATGGGCGTATTTGACAGCGCGGCTTGCGACGCCGCGATGAAAAAGATCGCGACCGGAGATATGGACGGCGTCGATATCATATACAAATATCTCGGGAAAAAGATTTATACGCTCGCGCTTTCCATTCTCGGAAACGAGACCGCGGCGGAGGACGTAATGCAGGAAACGTTTCTCAGGATCATGAACTCCGCCGGGACCTACGTCCCGGAGCGCGGCGGCGCAAAGACCTGGATCCTTTCGGTCGCGAGGAATATCGCGATCGACAGGGAACGTAAGGAGCACGCCGGGCTGTGGGCGGATCTGAGCGAGGACGTCCCGGCGGAGGACGTTTACGCGCGTATCGACGACGCCGACGAGGCGGAGCGCATTCTCGGGACTCTCGACGTTACCGAGAAGCAGATCGTTGTTCTCCGCGTCGTGCAGCGGCTCAAATGGAAGGAGATCGCCGGGATAATCGGCAGGTCGGAGAGCCACACGAGAAAGAAGTTCTCGGACGCTGTCAATAAGATAAGAAAAGTAACGGGGGAAGGGAAAAAATGAAGGCATTCAGAACGATACGCAGGAAGTTTGATTCCGTTAAAGTTCCGGAACAGTCGGCGGTATATCCGCCGAAACTGCTCGAGAGGAAAAAGGAGCAGAAAGCAGACAAATCGCTGCTTTTTGAGCTGCTTGCGGGCGGCGTAATCCTCGCGTCCATGGTTTTTGCCGTGATCGTCGGCTCCGGCCTTGTCCGGCATTCTTACGTCGAGCCGGGCGTGACGGGCGGGGAGACGACGGAGATCGGCACCGGTGACAAGGGGACGGTAAACGGCCCGACTCAGACAGACCCCTACGCAACGACGGGTCCCAAGCCGGAATACTATACGCCGCTCGAGGACTACGGTAATGTGCCCGACGCTTTGCGCCTGATCATTGAAGAAAACCGTTTTGCCGACGTGACCGCCTTTGCCGACAGACTTATGAGAAGCAGGACAGTTTTTCTGGATTCGAGAAGTCTTATGGCTGTATACAGAGTCACTATGACCGATCTTTACGATAACGTGATTGCCGAATATGAGGTGGAAACAGACGACGCGTATGAGGTGACGGCCATGGCGGCAACCGACGACGGGGGATTTCTCTTCGTTCTCGGGTTTATGGACTATCAGCGCGCGGAAAATATTTGGGCAAGAGACGACGGGTATGCCTCCCGTGTTATAAAATGCGACAGCAGCGGAAAGCTTCAGTTCGACGTTGCGCTGAAGGACATCGAGGGAGACGCGCTTAAGTTTTGCCTGGAGCTCGCCGACGGCTATTACCTGTTCGGCACTCATCGTGCACCGGAACAAACGAAAAACAACGGGGAAACCGACGTATACGCGGTCAAAATCAGGAAAAACGGGAAAGTCGCGGAGAGCAGGATTATAGGGGGAAGCGCTTCCGACTCGCTTATTTCTGCCGAAAAAGCCGGGAACGGGTTCGTTTTGTCTGCGTGGTCGCTGTCTGACGACGGAGATTTTAAAGGGTCCGTGTTTGATTCCCACAGTATTTCCGACTGGACGATCCGGCTTAACTCCGATCTTGAAATAACGGGAAAGGAGCCCGTCGGCAGAATAAAGACGCAAGATTACAGGCTTGGCGAAAAAAAGGACGGGACACCTGTCTTTACGAGTGATCCTTTATTTGACCGGTTCGATGCAGGGAACCCTGACAAGTATATTGATTACGGAGATTTTTATCTTATCGTTTCGACGTTCCCGGGGACACAGTATCCTTTGCTGACGGTAAGTTCGGCAGCATTCTACAATGGGGCGGGTTATGAGAAAGGTTTTTACAGAGCCACCGTCTATTCAGCGTACGAGCCGGACGGCAAGCTGCTTTTCAGATTATCTGTGGATTATAATATTGTCCAGGATCCGGAAATGGCAGAATGGACAAAGACCGATATGTCCGGATATAAGCCGGATTATGATAGCTCGAGCAAACTCAATGTCGATGAGTACCTCAAAGCGTTCAAAAAAAGCTTTTCGGGAGGTGTTTACGGCGATATAAAACAAAGAGAATGGTTTTTCAACGCGACGCCGGAAAAAATCGCCGCCGGTGATTCGGGGATCGAAATTTTCGTCACGAGAGACGGCTCGGATCTGTTTGTGAAATACGGCGATGTGGTCGATTCGTTGAGCTCATACACAAAATATATATTGTTCGGCGGCCATTATGAATACATCTGCCTATGGGATTACGACGGAAACGGAGTAAAAGATCTTGTTGCGCTGGTCACATACAAATCGGGTGATAAGTGCTGTGAAATCATTTATAAGGATCTGACAAACAGCTACACATGGGGAACGGTGTTTTCGGGCTCGAATATTCCTACTCCGTGGCTGTTGACTACCGACGGAGAGAACGTATATATCAACGGGGAAAAACTGATTTATTCCGACGGCAAATTCGAGACTCTGAGCCCGCGATACAAACACACATACGACTATTGGGTTGAATATGTCGAATATGTCGCGGACCCAACGGACGCTGTGACGGACGAGGATGACTGACCGCACAGGTGAGCGTATCACATGCGGCCTTTAAGTGAATAACGTCCGACGGCCTCGGGAGTAGGGCATCGAGAGCCGTGAAAGCGCCCGGCGGGTCTCCCGCCGGCGCTTTTGCTTTGCGGAAATGCACGCCGGGATCCGCCCGGCGGCCCTCCGGGACCTTTGGAAAAGCCCAAGACACCTTTGGAAAAACCCAAGACACCTTTGGAAAAACCCAAGGCACCTTCGGAAAACCCAAAGCCCCCTTTGGAAAAAACCAAGGTACCTTTGGAAAAACCCAAGGTACCTTTGGAAAATCCAAAGTCTGCCTTTGGAAAATCCAAAGTCTGCCTTTGGAAAAACCAAAGAAAGAATAAAGGAAAGAAAAAGAGAAAGTAAAAAAGAAAGTACCGAGACGCGCGTGAGCGCGCGTGAGGCGCCGGCGCGCGGGCGGGAAAAGGGCGCAAAAGCGCGGACACCTCATCAGTCTCGCTTGCGCTCGACAGCTTTTCCTCGAGGAGAAGCCGAGAAAAAAGCGCACCGAGAGGCGAAAACCCTGCGATTTTCGTGCGACAAACGTGCGAAAAAGGTGAGATGCGTTTTTCGGCCGGACGCGGTATAATAATGCCGTCACCGAGGGACGCGTCCGAGGTACGGCCGAGTGGCGCCGCCGAAGAGTGGCCGAGTGTACAGCCGAGTGGCGGCCGAGTGGCACGGCCGCGGGGGCTTACGGCGGGCGGCGGGCACATTTTATTTCCCGGGGTGATTGAAACGCGGCGGGCGGTATGGTATAATATAGTCGTGCGGATGGCCCGCACGGATCAGAGGATCAGACAGGAGATACAGAAAAAATGTTGAACGACATTCTCGCGTCGAAAAAGGAACTTTTCGCGTCCGACGCTCAGACGGTCCTTAGGGGACATGAAAACAGATTGCGCCGCGTGACGCTTCTGAAGGGGAACCTCGTAGGCAACGCCCGCGCCTCCTCAGCTGGAATCTCCGCAAGAGTATGCAAAAACGGCGTTTACGGCTTCGCATCGGCAGGCGAGTATTCCGAGGCCGCCGCCGAGACCGTCCTGCGCAAGGCGACCGAAAACGCGGCGTTCCTCGCGTCCCACGGAGGGAGAAACGTCCCGCCGTCGCCCGCGGGCAGGGGAGGGTACGTCCCCTTCGGCAGGGAGATCATAGATCTGCCGCAGAAAAGGGCGATCGACCTATGCAAAGAGATAGACGCCTACATCGCGGAGAAATACCCGGATCTTTCGAGCCGGACGGTGGTGTACTCGGAGGATTCGCAGGATAAGATCATATACACGTCGGACGCGCTCGACGGCCGCGCGACCTACCCGAGATGCTATATATACGTCATTCTCGACTCCGAGACGCCCGACGGAGTGCCCGTCGAGGTCTTCCGCGCATTCGGCGGTCTCGGCTGCATAGACGACTGGTTCGCCGACCTTGTGCCGATATACGAGGGGATCGAAAAACTATATTCTCAGCTCTGCGACAAGAAAAACGGCGTGTACGCCGAGGCGGGGTACAAGACCGTGGTCCTCGGCGGCATGATGACGGGAATGCTCTCCCACGAGGCGGTGGGACACACCGTTGAGGCCGATCTCGTTCTGGGCGGCAGCGTCGCGGGGAAGCTCCTCGGCAAACAGGTCGCCTCCGAGATGGTGACGCTCACGGACTTCGCAAACGAGGCCTTCGGCGCTCCGACGCCCCTCCCTGTCTATATTGACGACGAGGGGACGGCGGCAAAGGACGCCGTGCTGATAAAGGACGGCATACTCACGGGATATATGCACAGCCGCGAAAGCGCGCAGCACTTCGGCGTCGAGCCGACCGGCAGCGCGAGGGCCTGGGCCTTCGGCGACGAGCCGCTCATCAGGATGAGGAACACCTGTATCCTCCCGGGAAGCGACAAACTCGCGGACATGATCGCCTCGGTCGACGACGGGTACTATCTCGTCGATTCGGGGAACGGGCAGGCCGACCTCACCGGGGAGTTCATGTTCGGCGTCACGATGGGATACGAGATCAGGAAAGGGAAGCTCGGCAGGGCGCTCCTCGACACGACGGTCACGGGCATCGCCTTTGAAATGCTCAAAACGGTCGATATGATCTCGAGCGAGATCGTATGGTCCTCAAGCGGATTCTGCGGCAAAAAGCAGCCGATGCCGGTCGGCATGGGCGGCCCCGCCCTCCGCTGTAAGATCATGATAGGCGGCAGATGAGCCGGAAAGGATATGCGGATATGAAGGATCTTATTGATATTTCCGAAAAAATAAAGGCGGCGCTCTCGGAGAGCGGCGTATCGAAATACGCGATAAGCGCGAGCCGCTCCCAGATGGACGAGTTCAACGCCGAAAACGGCGAGTTTTCGCTCTACCGCACGGTATATTCGGGCTCGCTCGGCGTGACGGTCTTCAAGGACGGCAAGCGCGGCGCGGCGTCCGGCAACGACCTCAGCGGAGAAGGCATCGAAAAGACGGTCTCCGACGCGATTTCGGCGGCCGACGCGGGCGAGCCGGACCCCGCCTACGACATAGCCCCCTGCGCCGGCAGGGAACATTTCTCCTACGGCGTGACCGAGCCGGACACGGATCTGCTTTTCGCCCGCTCGAAAGAGTTCCTCTCGGACATCGCGAGGGATTATCCGAAGATCGCCGTAATGCTCGCCGTGATCAGCCACGGCTCGGCGCGGACTCTGTATGAAAATTCGAACGGCACGCTCTTCACGACCGAATGCGGCGAATACGGCGCGTCGATAGAGTTCTCGGCGAACGACGGCGAGAACGTCACGGGCATGGACGGCGCCGGATTCGCGACCGACGATCTCTCGACCCCGTTCATCGACAGGGCGGACGCGAGGGCGAAGCTCTCCGACACCGAAAAGCGGCTGAAGCTCATACCCTTCGACGGCAAATTCGAGGGGACGGCCATACTGACCCCGTCCTGCCTCGGGGAGTTCCTTTCGATGCTGCTCGACAACTACGCGGCGGGGAACGTCATCCTCGACGGCACGAGTCTCTGGCTCGACAAGGTCGGACAGAAGGTCGCCGACGAAAAACTGACGGTCTCCTTCCCGACGTCGGACCCGAGGATTGTGTCGCGCTCCAACTACACGTCCGACGGATTCCGCGCGGAAAACTTCAATATAATAGAAAATGGTGTGCTGAACGGCCATATGCTCGGGCTTTACGTCGCCAACAAGACGGGACGCCCCGTCGTCAAGTCGGAGTTCGGCTCCGCCGTCGTAGAGGGCGGCGACGTCACGCTCGGCGAGATGATAAAGGCGATCGACCGCGGTATAATCGTGGGGAGCTTCTCGGGAGGACATCCCGGCACGAACGGCGAGTTCTCGGGGGTGGCCAAAAACGCCTTCCTCATCGAGGGCGGAAAGATAGCCGGCGCCGTCAGCGAAGTGATGATAAACGGCAATCTCGGGGAGATGTTCGGGAACATATCCGGCATATCGTCGGAGACCGTCGCGGACGGCTCGTCGGTTCTGCCGTACATGGCGTTCCCGCGCATAGTCATATCGGGAAAATAAAAAGACAGGATAGACGCCCCGCGGCCCCGCCGCGGGGCGGTTTTTCCCACGATATAAACATAAACGACGCACGGTTGACAAAAACGGCTGTATGATGTATAATATAACGTTAAAGAAAATGCGAGGTTTTGCCTTTTTTCAGGCTCCGGAGGAATAAATGTCAGATTACAAAACGGAAAACATCGACGGCGGGTACACTCTTTACAAGGGTAAGCCCCTCGTCAGGCACGGCAACATGCTCTGCTACGGGGATATGAGCGACGACTACGTCCTCTATCTCATGGTAATAACCGAGAAAACCGTGGAGACCCCGACGGGAACGGACAAGGTCCCGGATCTCGTCATCGTACAGGTTACGAGCACCGACGGCAGCAAATCGCCGGCGGACAGGCTTGTCAAGCAGTTTGAAAAGAACGGCCTTTACGACGCGATCGACGTCGGGCTGCTCTGGCTCAACAAATTCAACAAAAAATAAACCGTGGGAAATCTCATAAGAGCGCTTTCGGATGACGGCGCGGTCTTTGCCATGGCTGCCGACATGACGGACGCCGTGGCCGAGGCGCAGAGGATACACGGATCGAGCCCCGTCTGCACGGCGGCGCTCGGACGGCTTCTTGTCGCCTCCGCGTTTACCGGGCAGCTCCTCAAGGAACCAGAGGCCTCGGCAACGCTCCGCGTGAACGGAGGAGGCCCGGCGGGGACTCTCATCGCCGTCAGCGACAGTCTCGGAAACGTCCGGGGATACGTTGAAAATCCCGCGGCGGATCTGCCTCTCAGAAGCGACGGAAAGCTCGACGTCGGGGGCGTCGTCGGGTGCGACGGATATCTCTCCGTCGTGCGGGATTTCGGCACCGGAGAGCCCTACACCGGGCAGGTCAGGCTCGTTTCGGGAGAGATCGCCGAGGACGTCACGTCATATTTTGCCGAAAGCGAGCAGACCCCGACCGCATGCGCGCTCGGAGTGCTCATAGGAACGGACGGCAGAGTGTCGGCGGCGGGCGGGTATTTCATCAGGCTTCTCCCTTCGGCGGACGAAACTACGGCCGCAGAGGTCGAGCGGCTCGTGAAAGAGGCGCCCCCCATCACGGCGATGCTTTCCTCGGGGATGACCCCCGAAGACGTATGCGATAAGGTGCTCGGCGGTCTCGGGATGCAGATCCTCGACCGGTTTTCGCCCGTTTACCGCTGCACCTGCAGTCTTGACAGAGTTGAGAGGGCTCTCATTTCTACGGGCCGGGAGGAACTCCTCGACATGGCCCGCGATCCCGAGACCCGCGTCGGATGCCGTTTCTGCGGCAAAGAATA
>JAGABQ010000199.1:0-4616 GCA_017614495.1 Clostridia bacterium | reverse complement strand
TCACGTCGTCGGGGAGCTCGAGATTTATGCTCTGCGCCTTTTTCTTGACTATCGCGCAGCGGAGCTCGTATTCCGGCGGATTTATATCGACCATAAGGCCGGATTCGAATCTCGTAGTCAGCCTCTCCTCGAGGAGTTCGATGTCCTTCGGAGGCCTGTCGGACGCCAAGATGATCTGCTTTTTGTTCTGATACAGATCGTTGAATGTGTGAAAGAACTCTTCCTGCGTCGCTTTTTTGCCCGCTATGAACTGTATGTCGTCGATGAGAAGAACGTCACAGGTGCGGTATTTCTCGTGAAATTCGTTTGTTTTCTTGTCTGCGAGCGCCTGGATGAGCTGGTTCGTGAAGTCGTCGCCTTTTACGTAAATGATCCTCGCCTCGGGGAACTTTCCCGACATCTTTCCGGCTATCGCGTAGAGCAGATGCGTCTTGCCGAGGCCCGAGGGACCGTATATGAAAAGCGGGTTGTAACCGTCGCAGGGTTGTCCGAAACGGCGTTGGCGGCCGCCGCGGCGAGCTCGTTCGATTTTCCGATTACGAAGTTCTCGAAGGTGTACTCGAAGACGTTCGGCACGGACGAGCGCCAGCCCGGGGTGACGTAGATATCCGGCTTGTCGTCTCCCGTTATGTCGACCTTCACGAACCCCGGACGGGAGTTGATCTCGTTCTCGGCGCGCTTTTTTTCCTCATCGCGCGAGCGTATCTCGACGCTTTTGAGCGGCTGGCCGAGAAGATCTGCGAAGGTGGACTCTATCATCTCGAGATATCTCGATTTGAGCACGGTTTTTTTGAAGTCCGAGGCGGTGACTATGACCGCCCTGTCGATTGTCAGCACCGAGAGCGACGAGCAGTCGAACCACAGACGCATTTGCTCGTCGATGAGCGAGTATTTGTTTTTTATCGCGGACCGGAATTCGCTCCAGAAAGCCGCGAGTGTCTTGTCGTTTTCGTTTGACATCAGACCGCTCCGATTATTTAATATATATATTATATCATATCAATATAAGAAAGTCAACATTGACCGCGCCGGAAAACGAAAAAACCGCCCTCCCCGGAAAAAATATGACAATTTCCGCGCGTTAGAACCGGAGTCGGCGCCCGTCCCCGTCGTCCCTGATTTTTTAAATCAAAAACCGGAGGCGTATGCCTCCGGTTTTACCGTAAAATTCAGTCCTTTTTTTCGGTTTCGCGGGCGCGTATCGCGACGATGAAGCCGTCGACATTGTTTCCGCTCAGAGTATACTCGCAGTTCGTCGGCACGGGCACGGACGTGTCTCCGTTGTCAACCGCCGGGACGAAATAGCAGAGATAGTCCCACCCGTCGGCGCAGTCGATGAGCATCGGCGACTCAAAGATATACTCGGAACGCATCTCTTCGAGATATTCCTCGAGGCACAGACCGTTTCTCATGATATACGTAGCGTGGGGGATGCCGACGTAGCGGAGCTGATCGGGGATGGAATATCCCGTTGTTTCATGCGAATACGACGGGTATCTCATTATGAACCCGTAGTTCGCCATATTGTTTTTCAGCCACAGGCCGGCCACAGAGTTTCTCGAAATGAAAGAGTCCTCCATCGTCCCGTCGGCGTTCATCTGACCGAACGAGAAGGTCGTCCCGAGATGATAGTCGGAGCAGCCCGGCTTCGCCGCGTTGTCGGGGTTTGAGTCGTAAAGACTCTTCTGATCGTCGTAGGAGCGGTACGTACTGTAAAGCATCGCAGAGGTGATCTTGGTCTTGGCCGAGAAATCGCCCATCATGTCGCGCAGATGATAAACCACGTCGAGACGGAGCGTGCGGTATTTGTTTCTCAGGACGTAATAGCGGCCGAAATTGCCGTTCGCGTCTTCTCCGCCGTAGAGATACTTGCTGTTTATGACGGTGACGAAGAAGTCCTCTTTGTTGACGATATCGTCGTAAACGAGGACGGAGATGAGCTCCTTTGACATAGTGTCGGACTCGAGAAGACCGATCACCCCGCCGTCCGGCGTTATTGTCTCGAAATCGGCGACGCTCCTGATCGTCTTGATCTTGGGGAAAACGTATTCGTGATCAGCGTTGAGCAGCACGAGGTCGCCCTTCGCGACGTCGGAGTACGGGACGGTTATCCGTGTGTACTCTATATTCGTCGGCATCCCGAGCTCGGTCTCTGTGGCCGGGGGCTCGGTCGTTTCGTCGATCCCCGATACGTCGCCCGTCACCGGCGCGGTGGCCGTGTCGGTGACCTCCGTTCTCCCCCTGAAAAGCCCGAGCCCGGCGAGGGACATCACAAAGAGCGTCCCGCCGATGAGGACTATCAGGATAAGCAGAATGATCCAGAGGTTTTCGTGCTCTCCGGGCTTATGCTTTTTCTTGTATATTCTTATAGGGTCGTAGTCGTTCATTTCTCAGAATGTGGAGACGGAATCGGCCGCCGCTATCATGCCGCTTATCTCGGCGGCGCGCTGATCGCAGAGCTCCTTCATGTCCTTAATCTGACGGGCCGAGAAGCGGCTGAGCTCCTCCTCCGTCGGCGCCTTTACCCCGGGGATAAAGGTGGATTTATACATCTTGTCGTTGACAATCGCGTACTTTATGTCCGTTCCGACCATTTTTCCGTTTCTTTCACAAACGAAAATGTTTTCGCGGCCCTCGAGCAGGAAGTCGACGGCGGCGGTGCCCATCCTCGTCGCGAGGACGCGGTCGGCGAGCGTCGGCGAGCCGCCGCGCACGATGTGGGCGAGGCGGGCAAACTTCGTGTCAATCCCGAGGCCCTTGATCTTCTCGTAGATCTTTTCGGAATATCCGGCGACGCCCTCGGAGACGACGATCATGATGTTCCGCTTGCCGTGAGCGCGGCAGAGGAGCACCTTTTCGAGCAGTTTTTCCTCCGAATATCCGTGATCCTCGAGGACGACGGTGCCGACGGCGCCGCAGGCCATGCCGGCGTACGCCGCGATGAAGCCGGAATTGCGCCCCATGACCTCGATAACGTTGCAGCGGGCGTGGGACTCGTCGGTCTCGCGGAGATTGTCGATGCACTGCATCGTGAAATTTGCCGCGGTGTCAAAGCCGATCGTGCGGTCGGTACAGGTTATGTCGTTGTCTATGGTGCCGGGGACGCCGATACAGGGGAGACCTCTCTCGCAGAGATCGGAGGCGCCGCGGAACGTCCCGTCGCCGCCTATCGTTATGAGGCCGCCGATGCCGAGCTTTTTGCAGTTGGCGATGCCCGCCTGCATGGATTCCTCTTCCTTGAACTCGGGACAGCGGGCGGAAAGGAGCACGGTGCCGCCCCTTCCGACTATGTTGGAGACGTCGAGCGGGCCGAATTTCCTTATCCCGTCGCCGCCCTTCATAAGTCCCTCGTATCCGCCGTATATTCCGTAGACCTCAAGGCCCTTTGAAAGGCCGTAGCGCACGACGGCTCTCACCGCCGCGTTCATTCCCTGTGAATCGCCTCCCGACGTGAGGACGCCTATCTTCTTTATTTTTTTTCTTCTCGAAGCCATGTTGAGACCTTCTTCTTTGTGAATTACCTCGCATTATAACATATTCCGCAAAAAAAATCAACCCCCGCCGTCCCGGCGAGGAAAACGGCGCGGAGCTTTCGCCCCGCGCCGGTCCTGATTATTTTACTATTTCCCCGTCCGTGCAGTGAACCGTGTAGTGTTCGGAATCAAAATAACTACTCAGATTTCTTTCATTCCACTCTGCGACCGTCCCGGCGTAGTTTATGGTGTCAATTGCGTTACACTCGCTGAAACAGCTTGTTGAGAACCAGGTGTCGCTGTTCATGATCGAGACGGTACGAAGGTTTGAGCAGCGTCTGAAGCAGTCCGCAAATATCCCGGAGATATGAGCGGGAATGGTTATTTCCGTCAGCGAAGTGCAGTTAAAGAACCAGCTTCCTCCTATCTTGTGTATCTTTTCTGAGAAAGAAACGGTTTTCAGATTAGTACAACCTGCAAATAAATACTCCGGTCCGGTGTATGTTCTTGGATTTGACGGGTATAGGTAGCCTTCATTATCCCAGTTTTCGGGAACCGTTAAACTGACAAGTCCCGTGCATTCTGCAAAGGCACTGTCTTTGGCCGATCCGGCCGTACTGAAAGGAGACAGATCCTTTATCGCTGTTCCTTTGAAAGCGTCTGATCCTATTGTCTGTATCTTAAACTCGGAAGAAAAAACGATTTCCGAAAGGGATGAGCAATATGCAAAAAGTCCGGCAGGTATTTCATTCCAGTTTCCGGGAATCGTTGCCTTTGTCAAACCGGTGCATAATGTAAAGGCGTTTACGCCGGCTTTTGCTCCTTGCGGAATAACTATTGTTTTCAGTCCCGTGCAACCGTAAAAAGCGTGGGAGTCTATACTCGTTATATGATCCGGAATGGTGAAATCCGAAAGACATACACAATCTTCAAACATACCGATCGGTATGTAATCTATGCCGGAAGGATAATCGACATGTTTCAGAGCCGAACATCCCTGGAAAATTCTCCATCCCAGAAATTCTACTCCGTCCGGTATGACGCAGCTTGTAAGCGAGACGCATCCGTCAAAGCAGGCGTCCTGAATATACTTTACTCCGGAAGGGATGTTGATCCCGGTAAGCGATGAACAATTTTCAAACG
>JAGABQ010000198.1:0-4849 GCA_017614495.1 Clostridia bacterium | reverse complement strand
TAGAAAACTTTCGACCTGTACTGCTTGGCGAGCCCGTTCTGACCGTAAGCGGAGAACAGCAGGCCGTCGCGTATGAGCCCCTGAACGTCGTAGCCGATATATTCGAGCGCCCGCATGATCGGCGTGTCGATTATCTCCTCGGGATAGCTGCGGCATATCTCGAAATCCCTGTCTTCGCCGCAGACCGTGCAGTGATATCTTTTTATCCCCTCGTCGTTCTCGTCCTTCCAGACCCAGAAGCCCTCTCCGTACCTGTGTCCCAGGGACTGACCGACGAAATTGCCGCACCACATGCAGAGATAAGGAACGTAGCAGGTGCGCGAAAGATATACGTGATCGACGGGCTCCACTTTGCCGCTCTGTTCCTTTTTGCAGTGAGAGCAGTAAAACGTGTATAGGCCCTCGTCGGAGCAGGTCGGGGCCGTAGTCACGGTGAGCTCCCCGACGGTGTGGCCGGACGGGACCTTTATCGTCAGCTTTGCCGTGGCGCCGCAGCGGGTGCAGACGGCGTCGACCTCCCCCCCGCGTGTCCTCACCGAGCCGGTCGCCGTCGCCGTGTAGGCGTGCCAGAGACGAGGGGTGTATTCCTCTTTCCGTTCGGCTCCGCAGAGGCGGCAGGTATAAACGGTATACCCCGGCTTGCCGCACGTCGGGTCGGTTTTGCCCGATTCCTCGAATTCGTGGCTGACCGGCTCCGTCCTGTCGGTAAACTCGGAGACTCCGCACTTTTTACACGATATCACGGTCACGCCCCCCGTCGTGCAGGTCGGAGGGATGATCGTCGCCTCCATGTCGTGCCCCGCCGCGGGGATTGTTTCCGTCGTGCTTTCGCCGCAGAGCCGGCAGACGAGGACGCGCCGGCCGGGCTCGGTGCAGGTCGGGGCGGTATAGCTCCCGGTCACGAACTCATGTCCGCACACGCCGGGCGGGAGGGAGACGACGGGTTCGGTCTCGGCCGCCCTTCCCGAAAAGTCTTTCGACGCGTAAAGGGCGCCGACGAGCGCGGCAAAAACGAGCGCGGCGGCGGATATCCTTATTATCGTGTGCGTCGGGACTTTGTTTTTCATTTAATCAAGCGGGTCAGTTGTGACAGTCGAACCAGCTTTTGCCGATCCCGGTCTCGACCGTGAGCGGCACGCCGAGCTCGACTGCGTTTTCCATTTCCTCTCTGAGTATTCCGGCGACCTCATCCGCGATTTCGGTGCGGGATTCGACTATGAGTTCGTCGTGTATCTGAAGGACGAGCCGGGCGTCGAGCCCCGTTTTTTCAAGTCTTTCGCTGACGTTTATCATGGCGAGCTTTATGATGTCTGCCGCAGTGCCCTGTATCGGGCTGTTCCGCGCTATCCTCTCGCCGGCCGCCCTCACGGTCTTTTTGGGAGAGCGCAGCTCGGGGATCTGGCGGCGGCGCCCGAAGAGCGTCGTCACGTAGCCGTTTTTGTCGGCAAACGCGATCGTTTCGCTGAGAAATTCGCTTATTTCCGGGAATCCGGCGAGATAGTTCGATATATATTCCTGCGCCTCGTAGCGCGGGACGCCGAGGTCCTTGGCGAGGGAAAAAGCGCTCATTCCGTAAAGAATGCCGAAATTGACGGTTTTCGCCTTTTTTCGCATATCGGGCGTCACGAGCTCCTGAGGAACTCCGAAGACCGACGCCGCCGTGCGGCGGTGGATGTCCTCTCCCCTGAGGAACGATTCGGTCATCGCGGCGTCGGACGAGAGCGCGGCGAGCACTCTCAGCTCTATCTGGGAATAGTCCGCGTCGATGAGGACGTGACCGTCGTCGCGGGATATGAAAAACTTTCTCATCCTGCGCCCGAGGTCAGACCTTATCGGTATGTTCTGCAGATTCGGGTCGGAGGACGACAGTCTGCCGGTCGAGGCGACCTTCTGATTGAACGTCGTGTGTATCCGCGCGTCCCCGTCGGCGTAGGCGATGAGCCCGTCGGTATAGGTTGAGCGGAGCTTTGATATTTTTCTGTATTCGAGTATTTTGTCAACGATGGGGTGAAAGGGAGAGAGCCCTTCGAGCGACTCGGCGTCCGTCGTGCGCCCTCCCGCGCCGCGCTTCGGCGCGGGGAGCCCCAGCTCGTCGTAAAGCACCTCGGCGAGCTGCTTCGGCGAGTTGACGTTGAATTCGCGTCCGGCGAGCTCGCAGACCTCTTCTCTGAGGACCGCTTCGCGTTTTCCGAGTTCTTCGGAAAACTCACGCAGGCCGGGGACGTCGATCTTTATTCCGACCTGCTCCATCCCGGTGAGGACGCGGCAGAGCGGGGTCTCTATCTTTTCAAAGATCGTCGTCTGTCCGGTCTCGGAGATGCGTCTGTCTAGAACTTTTTTCAGATCGAAAAGCACGGCGGGCGCGTCGAAATTCTCGGGCAGGGAAACGCCGAGATTGCGGAACGCCGACGCCTTTATCCCGTGATCCGAGTCGTTCGGGTCGCAGATATAGTCGGCGACGGACGCGTCCCACAGCGTCGCGCGTATATCCGGGCGCACGGCGTACATCGCCTTCGCGTCGGCAACGGCGACGGTCTTTTCGGGGTCGGAAAGCAGCGCGCCGACCGCGTTTTCGTCGGCGAGATACTCGTTTTCCCCGTCAAAGACCACCGCTCCGTGCAGGGCGACGACGGGCGCCTCCGACCCTCGGAAGGGAGGGAGATCCGTCTCGTCCCTCTGCACGTAGGTCTTTTCGCTCTCCGGCGCCTTTTCGGGGGCGGCGGCGCTTATCTGCCTGACGTTTTCGAGCACCTTTGCCATGCCGTATTTGGTGAGGACCGGCTCGGCGGAGGCGAGGTCGGGACCGGTGAACGAAGAAAGCGAAAGGGCGTCTTCTATCGGCGCGTCCCTCACGATACGGGACAGGAAGAGCGAGAAATACGCGTCCTCGCGCCCCTCCGTGAGCTTTGTCCCCCACGCCTTTTTCTTTTCGGATATCTCGTCTATATGTTCGTACACGCCGTCGAGACTCCCGTACGCGGCGATGAGCTCCAGCGCAGATTTTTCGCCTATCCCGCGCACCCCGGGTATATTGTCGCTCGTGTCGCCGAGGAGGGCCTTGTACGATACGAAGCTCTCGGGCGTGAGCCCCGGATATTTCTCGGCAAAGGCGGCGGGGTCGTATTCCACTATCCCCTTGTGTCCCTTGTAGAGCACCGTGACCCTGTCGCTTATGAGCTGAAAGGAGTCGCGGTCTCCCGTCACGATATACGCGTGAGAGCCCTCCGGCGTGAGGGACGCGAGCGTCCCGAGCACGTCGTCGGCTTCAAAATCCTTTATCTCAAAAGACCTGACGCCCACGGCGTCGAGGCATTCCTTGATTATCGGGAACTGCTCGATTAGGTCCTGCGGCGCTCTCTGACGCCCTGCCTTGTATTCGCTGTATTCACGGTTGCGGAAGGTGCCCCCGTGAGGGTCGAACGCAACTCCGCAGTGGTCGGGCTCGAGGGCTTTGATGTATTTTATGAGGATGTTCAGCGTCCCGACGACGGCGTTCAGGTTCCTGCCGTCCGGTGTCATGAGCGGCGGCATGCCGTAATAGCTGCTGAACATCACGCTGTTGCCGTCTATCAGAAGGGTGTTTTTCATTGATCTTTTTTACCGAATTTGCGTGTGACTATGTCGAGGACGAACGAAACGGCGAAGCCGAGCGCTATGCACGCTATCCTGACGGCGAGCTCCCCGGCGCTCTTTGCGTCGTACGGGAGCAGGGGGATGACCGTCGCCGCGACGATCCCGACTATTATGTGATAAAACGTGACCGGTTTCTTCCTGATGAGAAGATCGACGGGCTTTGACAAAAGCGGCAGGGTCACGATGAAGGCGAGTGCGAAGAGAACGACGGAAAGCCAGTTTGACGCGGCGAAGGCCTCGGCAAAGCTCTCTTTTCCCGTGACGAAACGGAGCGCGTGGGAGACGACGCCCGTTATCAGACCCATGAGCGGCTCGTACAGCCCGAGAAAAAGCATTATCGTCGGGGCGGCCACCCCGGGTACTATCATGCACAGCGCCATCAGGAATCCGCAGAGAGCGAACCACGGCGCCGAGGGCACGACGGTGACGCCCGTCCCGAAGCGGAAGAACATCAGCGCGGCGAGTATGACGGCGAAGGCGATCGCCATGCGGACGAGGTCGGGCGCGGGGTGCGCCTTTTCGCCCTCTGCGCCCTGCTCGCCGGCCGTCCTCCAGAGAGACGGGAGTGTGCCGGCTATGAGCCCGACGAAAAACGCCACGGCGATATTTTCGTTTGCCTGGAAAAGCATCTGAACGAGCTTTGCCAGCCCGAGGAAGCCGATCGCTATCCCGATCGCCGCCGGGAGCAGGACTTTCCAGTATTTTTTAATCGTTTTCGGGTGGGCGAAAACGCTGATGAGCGGCTTGTAGATCCCGAATATCGTGGCGAGGACCCCGCCGCTTATGCCGGGGAGTACGGCGCCTATTCCTATGACGCAGCCGCCGAGCAGCCTGAACAGGAAGGCGCCGGCGCCCCCTCCGGCCTGTTTTTCGTTTTCCGTAATTTCCGACATGGAGTTAAAACGTCAGTTATCCTTTCTCGCCGATCCGAGGAGGATCAGCTTTCCTTCGTCGATAAGCGGGCGGGCGGTCGCCGTGACCGTCCTTCCGCCGTCGAGTCTTATTGTTATGAGTACGTCCCCGAAGGCCGGTTTCGACGATATCACCGTGCCGGTCCCGAGGTCAGAGTGCCTTACCCTTGTGCCGACTCGGAGCTCCGAAGGGACGAACGCCGCGGAGTTCTGCGCCGCGGGAGCGCCGCCCGCCGGGCGGCCCGACATGAGCGCGTCGATGAACGTGTATCCACCGGCCGGCTCGCCGAAGATCCTGTCGCACC
>JAGABQ010000197.1:0-3086 GCA_017614495.1 Clostridia bacterium | reverse complement strand
TAGTCATCCCGATATAGGCAAAGCCCATCTGGACCCCTATTATGGAACCGGAATATTCCCGACCGAAATTCGACGGGGTGCTGTGTATTATGCTCGGATAGACAGGTCCGCAGCCGAATCCTGCGACGATAAATCCGATTACGGCAGGAACGTGGCTCCCGACGGGCAGAGCAATCAGCACCGTCCCGGAGATGGCCGTCAGTATGCCTGAACGGATCAGTCTTCTGTCTCCGATCTTCTCCGAAACGAAGCCGGACAGCATCCTGCTGGCGGTTAGACCGATATAAAACATTGAGGCAAAGAACGCCGCGCTTTCGCTGTCTATCCCGTGAGTCATGCTGAAATACGTTCCCGCCCATACCATAGGGAGTGTCTCAAGTGCGCAGTAGCAGAGAAAGCCGAGGAAAAACACCGTGACGCCCTTTATCCTGAATATCTTTGGAATTGAAAGGACGATCTGCCCGCCGTCGGGCTCCCCGCGCGCGGCGAGTTTTTCGCTCTTTATCCACAGCGGGACGGAAGCGAACATCGCGACGGCAATGACACCCTGAAGCACGGCGACAAGACGGTATCCCCCGCGCCAGCCCGCCTCGGAGCCGAGGCAGAAGCCCATGATGTAAGGGCTGAGGGTCGCGCCTATGCCCCAGCAGCAGTGGAGCCAGCTCATGTGTCTCGACGACAGGTGAAGGGCGACGTAGTTGTTCAGGCACGAATCTATCGCCCCGGCGCCGAGCCCGTAAGGTATGGCAAAGAGAAACAGCTGCCACGCCGCCGTGGCGAGCGAAAAGCAAACCATCGCGGCCGAGGTCATAACGACCGACAGGGCGATTAGCAGACTCGAGCCGAGCTTTTTGACCGCCCTCACCGAGAATAGCGAGGAAACTATGGTGCAGACCGAGGTTATCATCGATACCGCCCCGGCGACGGATACCGCCGCCCCGAGCTCGAGGTGCATGACCGGCCATGCCGAGCCGAGCAGCGAGTCCGGAAGGCCGAGACTCACGAAAGCGACGTATATTACGATTGTAAGAATCAGAGACATAAAAACCCGACGGAAAAATCAGTAAGTATTATCTGATAAGCCTGTGTTTTTTGAAGAATGCTGCGATCTTTTCGCCTTTCGGAAGGAGAAGCAGATCCTCCTCCTCGAACGCTCTCATAATTATCACAGCGGCAAAGTACGCCGCAGCCGCAATGAGGATCGCAAGTACGACGGATATTTTTTCACCCACCAGCCGCGAGAGCAGAAGGTTTGAACCGAAAGCGACACCGGCGCACACAAGCCCGGCCGCAAAGGGCTTTGCGAGCACACGTATATACCGCGGCGTGAATCCTATTTTTTTCCTTATGAACACAAGGTTTGAGGCAACTATAGAGGCACACCCGAATACGGAGCTGACGGGAGACGCCCAGACGTTTACCTGAGGTATGCCGGCAAGCGCCCATACTATCCCCATACGGACGACAGCGCCGATTACGATGGAGATTATCGGCTCCTTCATGTGCTTATAGGTGTGCAGGATCGTCGATGTCATGCCTATCATCGACGAGAAGAACGCCGCGAGCGCAAGCACCGAAAGCAAGGGGGCGGCCGCCTCAGCGTTGCTCCCACTGCCGAAAATAAGCTTGATTATCGGCCCGGACAGTGCCGAGAGTCCGAGTGCGCACGGCATGACGACGACCGACATGAGAAGGAGCGATCCGTTCATTATCCTCCCGGATTTTTCCTTATCCTTCTCGGCAATCGAGGCCGCGAGCACGGGAACTACCGATGCCGTTATCGGCCCGACGAAAACCAGCGCGAGATTGTAGAGCGGAGTTGCGCAGGTCTTGTAATTCCCGACGAGGATCTTCATCGCGGTCTCGGTAAAACCGGCGTCCTGTATGCGCCTCGACAGTATCATGCCGTCGATGACCGTCGCGAAGCTCGAGACGGAATTTGAAAGCGAGATCGGTATCGCGATAACGAGCAATTTTTTTGCGAGCGTGAACATGCTCTCCGACTCGCCGTCGTCTTCGATACCCCCGTATTCGCTGTCGTATTTCGCCGGTGTGAAAAACGCCTTATTTATCCACAGATAAATCATCCCGAGGAGCACGCCTGCCGTGATGCCGAGGGCGGCGTAGGCGGCTATCACCGGGAGCCCGTATCCCATCCGGGCCGCGTAGGTCCCGAGCAGGAGACCGAGCGCGAACTTTCCGACGGCCTCGATTATCTCCGAGATTGCCGTGGGATACATATTCTGGTATCCCTGGAAATACCCCCTCAGTGAGCTCGCGACGCAGATAAAGAGCATCGTCGGGGCGATTGCCATTATCGTGAATCTCAGGTCCGTGATCTTGTATCCGACCTCAAAGGCGCCGGCCCCGAAGAGCATGATCGACGTTCCTATCGTCCCTATTATGACGAACAGCAGCGTAGCCGCTGCAAACACCCGCGACGCGCGGCGGCGCCGGCCGCTCACCCTGCTTTCGGAAATAAACATGGAGACTGCGACGGGCAGTCCCGCCGTCGCGACGGTAAACATGGCGGCGTAAATGTCGTAGGCGTTGTTGTAATACGCCATACCTTCGTCGGTGAGGAGCTCGCGGAGAGGCACTTTGAGCGCCAGCCCGAGGATCTTGACGAGTATATTTCCCAATGCAAGCGCCGCGACACCCGAAAAAAATCTGGCGCGGGTATGTTTTTTCTCAGTCAAATCTCCTGCTCCTTTTTGATCCTGTCAAGGTACTCATAAGTATATTTCGGATTGAATTCTCTCGCTATTTTTCCGTCTCCGCGGCGGAACTTGGACACGGCGCCGGCACCGGCGCCGTAAATGTCGTGGAGTTCCTCCATAATGCAGACGTTGTAAAGTCCGATATGCCCCGGGAGGGAATATCCGACGTTCTCGAGGTTTCCGCGGGCGTTTTTCTGCCTGTAAAGGTAATACGGCTGATAACCCTCCCCCGAAAAGAGCTCCCGGGCGTCGCTCACCGAGCCGGCCGTGCCGAAAACGTCCTCGGCCTCGGCCTCCACCCCGGCGCCGGCCTTGGCCGCGTCGGAAATCTCGGACGATCTTTTTACGCAGAAGGTGTGGACCGTC
>JAGABQ010000196.1:0-8690 GCA_017614495.1 Clostridia bacterium | reverse complement strand
TCTCCGAGCTTTTCGGCTATATATCTGCATAATTTCGCGGCGTTTTTCAGGGAAAGCCAGACGTGCTCGTCGTATTCAGTTTCCTCTTCGCCCCCGTCTTCTTTGTCCCCGCCGGTCTGCATACCTTCCTTGATTTCCTCCTCTTTCGCGTCTTCTCCGAGCGCTTCGAGGAGGTTGACGACGACCATATCCCCGTTTTTTGCTCCCGCGAGAACGTCGTCTACCCATCCGTCGGATTCGCCGCCGACGTGGATAAACATATCGCAGGTCGAGATCCCGATGATATCGTCGACCGTCGCCTTGTAGCTGTGGAGATCGACTCCGTTGTCGAGCAGCATAGAGATATCCGCCGCGTCGGCTTTGTCGCCGAGTATTTGTATTACCCAGTCGTATTCCGGGAATATCGTGGTAACGATTTTAAGTCTGCCGTCGTCTTCCGCAGTACCGCCGCAGCCGGTCATAAGACCCGCCAGCGCCGCCGTCAGAAGCAGGACGGAAATGATTTTTTTCATAATAAAATGCCTCCGTAATCAAAACAGTCTGTCTCATAAAGACGTAAAAAAACAGGAGACACGGCAAACGTCCGTACGGCCTGCCTTGAAAAGGCAGACCTGTCCCCTGTATCTTATGTTTTAATTCAGAAGCTTGACTTTGAGTGAAACGGGCGTTTTACTGCGCGAAAACACCCCCGAAAAAGGCCGTAATAATCCGGCAAATCCGGCGCAGGCCAAAACAGCGGCGGCTGAAACAAGAGCTTCGCCGAGCGTTTTCAGCGTGTTCTGACAAAGCGTTATGACTGCGCAGACCGGACAGTTGTCACCGATACATTCGTGATCCGCCTCGTGCGCTATCACGAAAACCGAAGCCGCGGCGGCGATGAGAACAACGGCCGCAAAAACAACAGCCGCCAGACGTCTTTTATTTGTCATTATCACCACCGCCTTTCGATTTGATTATGCCGGATCCAAAACGTAATTGTTTGATCGCCCGTACGTTTCACGTTGCCGAAGGCAACTCATAATTGCACGCAGTGCATCATCATTCATAGTTCGCCGTAAGGCGATCATAATTGCCGCTTCGCGGCTTATTCCCATTCCACCGTCGCCGGAGGTTTGGACGTTATATCGTAAACAACGCGGGAGACGTTTTTCACCTCGCCGGTTATCCGGCCGGAGGCCCGGGCGAGAAGGTCGAAGGGAAGCCGGTCCCAGTCCGCCGTCATGAAGTCGTCCGTCGAGACGGCCCTCAGCGCTATCGTGTAGCCGTAGGTGCGGGCGTCGCCCATCACGCCGACGGTCTTTGTGTCCATGATAACGGCGAAATACTGGCTGACCTGTCTCTCGAGGCCGGCCTTAACGATCTCCTCGCGGAAGATCGCGTCGGCGTCTCTCAGTATGCCGAGCTTTTCCTCGGTCACCTCTCCGATGCATCTGATAGCGAGGCCGGGTCCGGGGAAGGGCTGACGCCATACGAGGTCGTAGGGTATTCCGAGCTCTATGCCGACGCGCCTGACCTCGTCCTTGAAAAGGGTGCGCAGGGGCTCGACTATCTCGTCGAAATCAACGACGGAGGGCAGGCCGCCGACGTTGTGGTGGCTCTTTATCGTCGCGGATTTGCCTGATCCGCTCTCGACGACGTCGGGATATATCGTCCCCTGGACGAGCACCTCGACGTGGCCGATCTTTTTCGCTTCTTCCTCGAAAACGCGGATGAACTGCTCGCCGATTATCCTGCGCTTGCGCTCCGGCTCGGTCACGCTGCGCAGGGCGCCGAGGAACCTGTCCCTGGCGTCCACTCTGATGAGATTCATGTTGAAGCGCTCGCGGAAGGTCTTTTCGACGATATCGCCCTCGTCCTTGCGGAGAAGACCGTGGTCGACGAAGACGCAGACGAGATTTTCACCTATCGCCTTGTGAAGCAGGACGGCGGCGACGGAGCTGTCAACTCCGCCGGAGAGGGCGCAGAGCACCCTTTTGCCGCTCAGCTCCCGGCGGTATTTCTCGACCGACGAGGCGGCGAAATCGTCCATGCGCCAGTCGCCGCGGCAGCCGCAGACGCGGAAAACGAAGTTTTTGAGCACCGTGCCGCCGTGCTCGGTGTGAGTCACCTCGGGATGGAACTGCACCCCGTAGATCCGGCGCTCTTCGCACGAATACGCGGCGACGGGACATCCGTCGGTCACCGCGCTGACGGAAAATCCGGCGGGGAGCCCGACGACGCTGTCGGTGTGGCTCATCCAGCAGACGCTCTTTTTCGGTATCCCGCAGAAAAGCCCGTCCTCAGAGACGAGATTCAGGTCGGTGTTGCCGTATTCGCTGCCGGTCCCGGCGGGGCGCACCTCGCCGCCCTCGAGATACGCGATGAGCTGGCATCCGTAGCAGATGCCGAGGACGGGGACGCCGAGGGAGAGGACCTGTCTGTCGCATCTCGGCGCGCCGTCGAGATAGACGGAATCGGGTCCGCCCGTGAATACGATGCCGGAATATCCCGCGGCGGCTATTTCCTGCGGGGTTATTCCGTCAAAAGGGCGGACCTCGGCGTACACGCCGAGGTCGCGGATCCTTCTTGCAATAAGCAGATTGTATTGTCCTCCGAAATCGAGGACGAGTATTTTTTCCATATCAGCCTCAGAGGGATATTTCGGAGCTGCCGCGTTCGATCCCTTCGAGCGCGGGGGCGATTTTTTCAAGGAATGCGTCGACCTGTTCGGGGCAGCGCCCGATATAGAGCGACGGCTCGAGCAGGGCGTCAATTTCGCCCGCCGTCATGCCGAACTCGGGATGGCCGGCGAGATATTCTGTCAGGCGGCAGGGCTCGCCGTTTTTCATGTCGGCGGTCGCCTTCATCGAGCACTGACGGATTACCTCGTGGAGCGCCTGTCTGTCTCCGCCGCGCTTTACCGCCTCCATCATGAGGTTTTCGGTCGCGATGAAGGGAAGATAGCCGCGGAGGGTAGCGTCGACGATCTTTTCGTTCACGACGAGGCCGTCCGTGACGTTCTGTGAAAGGCGCAGGACGGCGTCGGCGCAGAGGAAACCCTCCGGCATAGAGATACGGCGGTTGGCGGAGTCGTCGAGCGTCCTCTCGAGCCACTGGACGGAGCCCGTAAGGGCGGCGTTCGACGCGTCGGCGATGAGGTATCTCGAGAGCGAGCAGATCCGCTCGCTCCTCATGGGATTGCGCTTGTACGCCATGGCGGAGGAGCCGATCTGACCCTTTTCAAAGGGCTCTTCGAGCTGTCTGTCGTGCTGGAGCAGACGGATGTCGTTCGCCATCCTGTAGCAGCTCTGGGCGATCGACGAGAGGCAGTTCAGTATCCTCGAGTCGAGTTTTCTCGGATACGTCTGGCCGCAGACGGAGAAGCATTCGTCAAAGCCGAAGTCCGCCGCGATCATGCGGTTCATCTCGTCGATTTTTTTCGTGTCGCCGGCGAAGAGGTCGACAAAGGACGCCTCCGTCCCCGTCGTTCCCCGGCAGCCGAGGAATTTTATCTGAGTCAGGACGAAGTCGAGCTCCTCGAGATCGGTATAGAGATCCTGCATCCAGAGTGTCGCGCGCTTGCCGACCGTCACCGGCTGCGCCGGCTGATAGTGAGTGTATCCGAGGGTCGGGGTCGCCTTGTATTTTGAGGCGAAATCGGCGAGATTCCGGAGGAGGGAGAGAAGCTCTCCCCTGAGATAGCGCAGACCGTCGCGGTATATCACGAGATCGGCGTTGTCCGTGACGTAGCAGCTCGTCGCGCCGAGATGTATTATCCCGGCGGCGGAGGGCGCCGCCTTGCCGTAGGCGTAGACGTGCGCCATGACGTCGTGGCGGACTTCCTTTTCGCGCTCGGCGACCGCCTCGAAATCTATATCGCTTACGTGCTCCTCGAGCTCTCTGACCTGTTCCTCGCTCACCGGGAGCCCGAGCTTGTGCTCGGCGCGAGCAAGCGAGACCCACAGCTCGCGCCATGTCTCGGCCCTTTTGCGGGCTGAGAATAACTTGAGCATATAATCCGACGCGTATCGGGAGGACAGGGGTGATTCGTAGATGTCTTTCATTATCTTATGATTATGCTGTCGCGTTCGGCTCCGACGGACACGTATTTGATGAAGCATCCGACGGACTCTTCCGTCATTTTAACGTAGTTTCTTGCGGCCTCGGGCAGATCTTCCCAGCGTCTTACGCCGGAAATGTCGCATCCCCAGCCGGGGACGGTCTCGATGACCGGCTTTGCGTCCGGCAGGTCGGAGGGGAAGGGGAAATCGTCCGTCCTTTTTCCGTTGAGCTCGTACGCGGTGCAGACCGGTATGACGTCCATGTAGCTGAGAACGTCGAGCTTTGTCAGGGCGATCTCGGTGGCGCCCTGGACACCTACTCCGTACCGCGTTGCCACGATATCGAGAGGACCGACGCGGCGGGGACGTCCCGTCTTCGCACCGTATTCGCCTCCGGCTTCCCTCAGACGGTCGGCTTCCGGCCCGAACCATTCGCAGGTGAAGGGACCCTCCCCGACGCAGGTGGAGTAGGCCTTGACGACGCCGATCACCCTGTCGATTCTGCACGACGTGTATCCCGAGCCGACCGGCGCGTAGGACGCGACGGCGTTGGAGGACGTCGTGTAGGGGTAAATGCCCATGTCGAGATCGCGCAGGGCGCCGAGCTGGGCCTCGAACAGAATGCTTTTTCCGCCCTCGTCGGCAAGACGGAGGAATTTCCCCGTGTCGGCGAGGAAGGGAACGATCCTCAGGGCGTAGTTTTCGAGCCACGCCTCGAGCTCCTCGGCTCCTATCGGCGGGGCGCCGTAGACCCGCGTGACGGTGAGGTTTTTCCATTCAAGGAGGTCGTAAAGGTGCCGTCTCAGCTTTTCGGGGTTTCTCAGCTCCCCGGCGAGGACGGTCTTTTTCTGATATTTATCCGAGTAAAACGGTGCTATCCCCTGTTTCGTCGAGCCGTATTTGCGGTCGGCGAGGCGGTTCTCCTCGAGCTCGTCGAGAAGTCTGTGCCACGGGAGAAGGAGCGAGGCGCGCTCGCTGATTATGAGATTGTCGGGAGTGACGGAAACGCCGCGCTCTCTCAGGGTGTCTATCTCGCCGAGCAGGTTCTCGGGATCGAGAGCGACGCCGTTGCCGAGCACGTTTTTCACTCCGGGGCGGAAAATGCCCGAGGGAAGGAGATGAAGGGCGAACTTTCCGAATTCGTTTATCACGGTATGACCGGCGTTGCCGCCGCCCTGATACCGGACGACGACGTCAAAGTCCCGAGTGAGGAGGTCTACCATCCTCCCCTTGCCTTCGTCGCCCCAGTTTATTCCGACGATTGCGCAGTTTGACATTTTTGACCTCGGTCAGTCGCCGTGGTGCTTGAGACGCGACATCACCTCGGCGTAGGCCTCCTCGACGCCGCCGAGATCGCGGCGGAAGCGGTCCTTGTCGAGTTTTTCGTTGGTCTTGGCGTCCCAGAGACGGCAGGTGTCGGGGCTTATCTCATCGGCGAGGATGATCCTGCCCGTCGAGTCCTTTCCGAACTCTATCTTGAAATCGACGAGACGTATGCCGCATTCAGCCCAGAACTCGCTGAGGACGCTGTTGACCTTGAGGGCGTACGCCTTTATCTCATTTATCTCGCTCTCGGTAGCAATTCCGAGGGCGACCGCGTGCGATGAGTTGAGGAGCGGATCGCCGAGCTCGTCGTTTTTGTACGAGAATTCGACGGTCGGCTTTTTGAATTCTATCCCCTCGGGAACGCCGTAGCGCTTTGAGAAGGAGCCGGCCGAGATGTTTCTGACAATGACCTCGAGAGGTATGATCGAAACCTTTTTCACGAGCGTGCGGCGCTCGTCAAGCTCCTCGACGAAATGGGTCGGGACGCCTGTCACGCCGATGACCTGCATGAGATAGTTGCTCATCTGGTTGTTGATGATGCCTTTTCCGGCTATCGTGCCCTTTTTCAGGCCGTTGAAAGCCGTAGCGTCGTCCTTGTAGTCCACGACGAGGAGATCCGGGTCGGACGTCTCGTAGACCTTTTTTGCCTTTCCTTCATAGAGGAGTTTTCCGATTTCCATTGTTTTCACGCCTTTCATTGAAAACGTTTGATTATCTTCACAAGCCGTCCGGAGACGAGGGTCGCCGCCGAGAGCTTGACGAGATCTGGGATTACGTACGGCGCGACGCAGAGCAGGAGCGCCTGCGGCGCAGGAGTCCGCGTCCTCACCGAAAACCACGCCGTGCCGAGGGCGTAGCACGCGGCCAGCCCCGCAATGCATACGGCGGCCTCCGCCGCTGCTTTTCTGCGGTTCGGGAACAGAAGACGGTATATCAAAGCCGTCGCGAGGAACCCGGCGATATATCCGCCGGTCGGGCCGGAAAGCGTCCCGAGCCCCGAGCCGAAGCCCGAGAAAACGGGGAGCCCTACCGCGCCGAGCGCGATATAAAGCGCAACCGCCGCCGTGCCTCTGTTCCCGCCGAGGACCTTGAGAACGAGGAAGACCCCGAAGGTCTGTGCGGTGAACGGGACGGCGCCCGGAACGGTTATCCACGAGCACACGGCGAGGAACGCAGCGCCGAGCCCGACGACCGCGGCTCCGGCCGTTCGGTTCCTTATGCCGGCGGCTCCGCCTGCCGCCTCGCCCGTGTCTGTCATGATCATGCCGTCCGTTCGAAAAAATACAAAATATTATATCACACGGAGGGCGTTTTTACAATACGGGAAGGGACGGAAAAGATAAAAAAACAAAAAGTCCGGGATCGGAAGATCCCGGAACCTGGTGCTCCTGCGGGAATTCGAATCCCGGACACCTTGATTAAAAGTCAAGTGCTCTACCTGCTGAGCTACAGGGGCGCTTCAAGCGACGCATATTATACCACGGAAAAAGCGGTTTGTCAACACGTTTTTTCAAATAATTAGCTTTGCTCGCAGTGATATGTGATGTGTTCCTTATCACGCGCGAAGCGCATATCACTTGGCGAAGCCAAACATCACGTCCGAAGGACGCATCACGTTCCGCAAGAGCGGAACACATCGTTCAAAAAATCCTCTTTTGGTAAACAAAAGAGGATTTTTTGCTGAGCAATAATTGCTATTTTGACAAAACAGGGATTATCGTTATATTTCGTAACGCAAATATATGGCTATTCCACAGCCTTACTGTTCAGAACCCCGGTTGGCGTTCCATAGACTTGTGAAATCTGGATCAACTACAATTTCCCCAGTTGAATGCAGCCGATACTCTCCTTTAGGTGCGGGTTTTGTAGAGCTTAAATCGGGAGGAAGCCAAAAAGTATCCCCGTTTTTTTGCCTGAAGAGTATTTGTTTATCGTTCGCCTCAATTACGGTTCCCCAATATTGTTTCTGTTCAATGAATTCGTTGTCTTTTGTATAGTAAGTAATCCCAACTAAAATTGTTTTCCCAAGCAAATCTGAAAAAGTCAACTCAGACATACCAAATAACTCCTCTCTGCGACCTCATCGATGGTATAAAAGGATTGCTACCTTTGTCAAGATAGCAATCCTTTTCTGGCGGAGAAGGAGGGATTTGAACCCTCGCGGCGGTTTTATCCACCCTACTCCCTTAGCAGGGGAGCCTCGTCACCACTTGAGTACTTCTCCGAATGGTAACAAAAATATAATTATGGCGGAGGGAATGGGATTCGAACCCATGTGTGCTTACGCACAAACTGATTTCGAGTCAGCCCCGTTATGACCACTTCGATATCCCTCCGCATTCAGCGAACGGTCAAAACCGGACAGCGATAATATTATAACAAGGCGAATATAAAAAATCAATAGTAAAATGTGCGGATAGTTCAAAAAAAATAAAAAAATATCAGGGGAACAATAAATTTACGATTATGGGGGAAAGAACGATCACGGCGATATCACCGATAAGAGCAGCGATAAGAGTGAATCTCAGGCGTTTTACTTTGGTTGCGCCGAAATACACGGCGATCGTATAAAAGGTGGTTTCGGTCGAACTCAACATGACCGCGGCTATCCTGACTATTTTACCGTCGGGGGAGTTTGCGTCTGCGATACTTTTAAAAAGAGCGATCGAACCGCTGCCGGAAAGAGGGCGGAGTATGGCGATCGGAAGGAGTTCGGAGGGCAATCCTATGAGCTTAGCTACGGGAGCAAGGAGCTGAATAAGCATATCAAGAGCGCCGGACGCTTTGAACATACCGATCGCCGTGAGCAGAATAATGAACGTAGGCAGGAGTTTTGCGGCGGAATTCAGTCCTTTTTGAGCTCCGTTTATAAATATTTCGAATACGTTCAGCTTTTTTATTAAAGCGAGACCGATAACGGCGCAGATAAATACGGGAATTATAAAGTCTGTAAATTTTATCAAGTTTTCACCTTCTGTTTTTATGTGTGACCTTGTCTGAAATACGGCAAAGAAGCTTTGCGGACAACAGAGAGACGCTAAGAGAGAGAAAAGAGACTATCCAGACGGCGGGAAGTATGTCGAGAGGAGAGGCGGAGCCCAGCGACGCGCGTATCGATACGATCGACGAGTTGGGCAGCAGTTGAATGGAAGCGGTGTTCATAACGACGAATAGGATCATATCGTTTGAAGCGGCGCCGGAATATCCGCCGATACTTTCGAGCTCCCGCATGGCGCTTATACCGAGCGGCGTCGCGGCGTTGCCGAGACCGAGCAGGTTGGAAGTCACATTCATTGAAATATATTTCATCGCGGCTGAGTCTTT
>JAGABQ010000195.1:0-12776 GCA_017614495.1 Clostridia bacterium | reverse complement strand
TTACTGTAGAAATGAGAGAACGATGTTTGCCGCTTCTATGATAATGAATATGACCATGCCTACGTTCAGAAAGACTGCCCGGCCCGCCGATCCGGGGGCCAGCTCATTCGGCTGTTTCGTAAAGAATATCCGTTTTCTGAATACTATCAGGAGTATCAGCCCGGTCAGGGAAATCGCCAGTCTCAGAACTCCGAGCGCCGAGATCACGTATAAATACGGGTTGGTAAACGTTTCGATCAACGACGTATCAATTTCGCCGACTTTTGACGATAACCAGGGCGTAAGTACCCCGCCGTACAGATTGATCATTATGTGAAGGATCATGCCGGGAACCGCCGTCCCGTATCTCACGTATATATATCCGAAAACGATCCCCACGGCAAACGCGTAGAAGAACTGTTCAAGATTTCCGTGGAACAAGGCAAAAACGAACGCAGAGAAGAGAACGGCGGTTTTTTCACCGTAAGGCAGTACACGGTCAATCACGAATTTTCTGAAGAAAAGCTCCTCAAAAACAGGCCCGATCAGCGCAATGAAAACAAGCGAAAGAAGACCGTTGTCAAGAAACATGTCAAGCGAGTCCGTTGACGCGCGGCCGAAAAGCTTTTCAGAGATAGATGCGACGGCCTGACCGACCGCGCTTCCCATGCTTATAGCAAGCATCGAAACGCAAAGCGCCGTCATGAACACCGAAAAGCTCATTTTTCTTTTTTCGGGTCTCACGGCGGGAACTGCAAGCTTAAGGATCAGAAAGCCGGCAGGAAAACCGAGAAGGTACATCGGCAGCTCCGCGACGACCCAGATGTAATACTCGGATTTCGTGAAATCCGGGGCGAAAAGGCTTATTAAAACCACGGCGACGATCTGAATAACCGAGACGACAATGAAAATCGCAGACGTGCCGAGCGCGGAGATCGAATACGCCTTTCGGCCGCCGATATAGTTTAAGTCAAGATCAGGATGCTGTTCTGTCACACGTTCCTCCCAACGAGCGGCGCGGAGGCCACCACAAAAAGTGCCGAGATAGCCATGCAAAACGCCGCGCCGATGAGCGCCCCGACCGAAGGCGATACTACAAGGGCGAGCGGAGCGATGAACCCGATTACAGGCATGATTCCGAAATACAGGAAGAGGATCTGCAGCACCTGACCAATCGTTTTACCGGCGTTTTTGGGCGCCGCGAGGCCGATAAACGTACCTACGGATGATGAATAAAGGTCAATTGCGACAATCAGTATCATCCACGGCAGGACGCTGAGCGGGTTAGCTCCGAGGATGAGGCATACGACTACCGAGGGTATGATGAGATCAAGGAAGCATCCCGCGCCGCCGGCAGCGAGACACCAGAAAAGTTTGATATGAATCCCCGCCGGGACGAGGGCGAGAAAATGAAGATCTGTTTCACTCCTCATCGGGTCGCCGAGCGAACGGTAAAACGCAAAGAGACCGATCGCCGCCATCGCCGGGACGACTATATCGGTGTTCAGCAGGAGCTTGGTTGCCAGCGCCACTACGGCGGCAACGGCTGTATATACTATCATCGTCTTTGTGACAAAGCCGAAATATGAGAATTTTCTCCGGTTGTACATTGCCTTTACGAAGAACATATTCGCTCCGCTTCCTTTGCCGAAGCCGGTGAACTCTGTCTTTTCGGCGACCCTGTTCCGCCGTGCCTTTTTCTTTTCGGAGCTTGCGATCGCCATTCCGGTCGAGCTTCCCTGAGCTTTACGCGTGAGCTCGGCTACTTCCTCGGAACGTTCCATCGCAACTTCGTAATAGTCCGTTTTGGATTTCGAGATGATCAGGATCATCAGGACAAAGAATGCGATCAGCAGAAGCAGACATATCGCAAAACCTGCGGCGCTGCCGTCAATCGGAAACATCAAGACGCCCTTTATCCATCCTATCACCGGGACGTATCTCGAATATTTTGACGTGAAAAACGTCAGCAGGGCGGCGATCACGCCGAGATTGGTTCCTGCCGTAAATTTGAAAACGATAAACGACGCCGCTATCGCCGCGAGGATACCGAGCACGATGAACGTTATCGACTTTTTGAACGCGGGACTTTTGACGCAGGCGAGATACGCTGCGGTCTTAAGCAGAAGAGAAGTGAGGCAGAGGCAGAGCCAGGCCGGAAGAAGGGCGAGCGCCGCGAGCGGCGAAATCCCTCCGTTTATGATGTTCGGCACCTGGAAGAGCATATACGCGGCAAAAAAGACGTACATGCCCATCGTCGTGCTGAGCCGGAAAGCAAGAATACTCCGCGGCGAAAGAGGGGAAGTGAAAAGCAGCGGAGCGTCTGCCGGTTTGAAGATGTTTGTTTTATCCGCGTTTATAAGATCAAGCGCGAGGACGAGGAGAATGACTCCCGTCGCGGCTATATCTACAACAACGCGCGTGTCAAACGCGAAAAGCTCGTTTCCGTCAAGATCGGTAATCATAAGAGGGGTGTCGATCTCTTCTTCCTCGCCTGGTTCCTCGGGGATCTCGGAATCAGCATTGCTGAAAACCGATGCGAGTATTCCGGCGCCGAGGCCTAAAACCACCATGACTATGAAGACAACGACTATCCAGCTCTTGAAGATTTTCAGAATCTGGTTTTTAAGTGTCCTGACGCAGTAATAAAGATACGCTTTCAAGTCAGACCTCCGGCGTACCGCGCATCAGGTGGCTTTCAACGCCTTCCGTGACTTCAAAGAAATAGTCTTCGAGGCTCGTTCCGCGGGAGGAAAGTTCATCGCGGGCGACGTCTGCCATAACCTTGCCGCCCTGCATTATTATAGTCCTGTCCCAGAGCATGTCGACGCTGTCGATTATATGCGTGCTGATGAAGAGCGTCTTTCCCTGATTTCGAAGCTCGTCAATCACGGTTTTGAGTTCTTTTATCGCGTGCGGATCGAGGCCTATCATCGGCTCGTCCATCAGGATGACCTGCGGATCGGTAAGCAGACCGAGGCAGATGTTCAGTTTCTGCTGCATGCCCTTTGAAAGCTGATCGCCGAATTTCTTCTTTTTGTCCGAAAGTTCAAACCGTTCGAGCAGATTGTTTATCTTCTGAGCGTAATCGGTCATTCCATATGCACGCGCAATAAATTCCATGTGCTCTTCAACCGTCAGGTTCGGGTAGAGAGCGGGTATTTCCGGTATATAACCGAGTATGCGGCGGGCCTCTGTCGTTTTGTTACCGAAACCGCCGACGAGTATCGCGCCGTCGTGCTTTATGAGTCCCGCAATTGATTTAAGTATCGTGCTTTTGCCCGCGCCGTTCGGCCCGAGAAGTATTGACGTTGTTCCGTCTTCAATGGTGAACGTAACGTCGTCGCATGCGATCGTTTTTCCGTATTTTTTCGTAACGTGCTGTACTGTGAGCATAAAACGCCCTCCTTTTTTCATAAACATATTATACACCAAAACGCAGGCCAAATCAATATCGGATATTGAAAAGCGGACGAGTGTGTGATAAAATAATGGGCGAACGAGGTGTTATATGAAAATTGACAAGAATGCGGCGGAACGGCTTCTCAATAAAATCGAACTTCACGACACGATCATAATAACAAGGCATGACAGGCCGGACGGCGACGCGCTCGGCTCGACGTTAGGGCTGAGAGCAGCGTTAAGGGAAAAATACCCGCGAAAGAAGATACTGTGTATAAGCGGCGACGGCTCGGCCAAACTCGGCTTTCTCGGAAAAGAAGACGAAGATTTACCGGAGGAGGAGTACGCCGGTGCGCTTGTCATCGTCGCTGACTGCGGTAGCGTCTCACAGATTTCAAACAAGCGCTGGGATAAAGGGGCTTTTGTCGTTAAAATCGATCACCACGAAAGCGGGGACGATTTTGCGGATCTTCCGATCGTTTATCCCGAAGCGGCCGCCACGGCTGAGATCGTTTCAAATCTTATTTTAGATTTTGGGATCGGGACAATGACCGCGGAGGCGGCAAAGCTTCTTTACTCCGGGATAGTCACGGATACCGGCGGTTTCAGGTTCTCAGTTTCACCATGCACTTTTGAAACGGCGGCGATGCTCGTTTCTTACGGCTTCAACGCCGGGGAGCTCACCGAGCGGCTCTTTTTGAGGACACGCAAGGAGGCAGAGCTTTCGGGAGTACTCTGCGGAATGATAAAAATGACTCCGTCGGGTGCTGCGTATCTAAGACTCGATCGCGACGTGATAAGCGCCTTCGGAATGACACGCGAGGAGGCTGGAGATACCGTCAACCTGATGCTCGGTATCGACGGAATCCCCGTCTGGGCCGTTTTCATCGGAGAGACGGACGGGACGTATCACGTAAGGCTCAGGGGCAGAGGCGCGAACGTGAGGATTATCGCCGAAAAATTCGGCGGAGGAGGGCACGACGGCGCGAGTGGCGCGCACCTGGACTCCGAAGAAAAAATCCCGGCAGTTATCGCCGAGCTTGACAGGACCGCCAAAGATGTCCTTGACAAACAGAACAAACCCGGATATAATATATAAAATGTTATTTTGCGGTGAATTTCACAAAAGTCGCCGCCGCAAAAATCCGAAAGGGGTGCGGATAAATGGGAAAACTTAGAGGAAACGCAATCGTAGGGCAATCGGGCGGACCGACTGCCGCGATCAACGCAACGCTGTCGGGCGTTATCAGGGGCGCGCTTGCTTCTGACGCAATTGACAAGATTTACGGCGCAAGGAACGGTATCGAGGGCATGCTCCGCGGAGACGCGGTAGATCTTACCGACGTTTTCTCGGAAGACACGGAAGAGAAACTCGCTTTGCTTGAAAAGACTCCGGCTGCGGCGCTCGGGTCGTGCCGAAAAAAACTTCCCGATCCCTCCGATCCCGCCTCGGCAGAGACGTATGAAAAACTTATCGGGCTTTTCAGGGCTTTCAACATCAGATATTTCTTCTATATCGGCGGCAACGATTCAATGGATACCGTCGCAAAGCTCTCCGCTTACACCGCATCGCATGATTATGAAATGCGGATAATGGGCGTTCCCAAAACGATCGATAACGACGTCATGGGAACCGATCACACCCCGGGATTCGGCTCTGCTGCCAAATACATCGCCGTTACGATGCAGGAAATACTGCGCGACTGCGCGGTGTATACCGTGCCCGCGGTCACTATCGTAGAGATAATGGGCAGGGACGCCGGCTGGCTGACAGCGTCGGCCGCTCTGACGAGGAAATGCGGAATAGAACCTGATCTTATCTACCTTCCCGAGAGAGTATTCGATCTCGAAAAGTTTTTTGGGGACGTTAAAAAGGCGCTTGAAAAACATCCCAACGTCGTTGTCGCGGCTTCCGAGGGCATAAGATTCGCTGACGGGACCTACGTAGGAGAATCTTCGCAGAGCGGCGCGGTTGACATTTTCGGGCACAAATATCTTTCCGGCACCGGAAAGGCGCTCGAGATAGCCGTCAAAAACAAGCTAGGATGCAAAGTCCGCTCCATTGAGCTGAACCTGATGCAGCGCTGCTCGTCTCATATCGCCTCGCTGACGGACATAAACGAGTCGATAATGGTCGGTTCCGCCGCCGTTTCCGCCGCCGTTGACGGCGTCAGCGGGAGAATGATGACCATCCTCAGAAAAGGCGACGGAGAATATTCCTCATACGCTTCACATGAGGATATCAACAAGATCGCAAATCTTGTCAAAACGGTACCCGATGAATTCATAAACGAGGAAGGAAACGGGATTACCGACGCCTGCGTCGATTATCTCCTGCCTCTTATAGAAGGCGAAAGCACGCCTGTTTTCGAACACGGTCTTGCAAAGCATTTCGTGATAAGATAAAACAAAAAGCGGCCCGGGATTATTTCCGGGCCGCTTTTCATATTCAGAAATTGCTGCCGTTCCAGCCCCACAGGGAGCAGCCGGCGTATTTTACATATATCCGCTCGGCGGGGATCGGAAGTATCGCCGATATTTTGTCCGTCACGGCCGCCGTGACTTTTTCGCAGTCAGACGGTTTAAGATTCCCGAACACCTGTATATCGATTATCGCGCACGGCTCGTCGCTGCCGCCGAACCAGAGACGCGAGTCCGGTATGACGTTAACCATTAGCCAGCGTTCGGTCTTTCCGGGGAACAGCGCAACGCACTCCGCAAGCTCGCTTTTGATTTTTATCTCGTCTTCTTTTGAGACGCTGACGTTTGTTTTAAGTTCTGCAAATGGCATTTGACCACCTCCTGATTTTTTATCTGTCGGTTATTCCGAAAAACTTTTCAAGGGCAAGGTCCCTTTTTGTTTCCGTTGCTTTTTTTCGGCTCTCAAACATGTTGCCGCCGCAAGAGTCTATCGAAACGACGAGAGGCCCAAAATCCTTTACGCGCAGCACCCATACCGCCTCGGGCATTCCGAGATCGTCCCACTCGACGCCGAGGACCTCTTCCACGTGATTTGCGGCGAGCACGGCGCACCCGCCGGGGAATACCGCGTGCACCGCTCCGAATTCGCGGCATGCGTCGGCGGTATTATTGCCCATCCCGCCTTTGCCGATTATGATGCGGACGCCGGTCTTTTCTATAAACTCACGCTCGCATTTTTCCATACGCATGCTCGTCGTCGGGCCCGCGGCAACGAGCTCGTATCCCTCGCCGCGCTTTTTCACGATGGGGCCCGCGTGATAAAGAGCTCCGCCACGCGCGTCGACGGGGAAGGATATCCCGCCGTTTACGACTCTGTCGTGTACCGCGTCGCGCCCCGTTACGATTATTCCGTCGTAATAAATTATATCGCCGACGCGGAGCTTTCTTATCTCCTCTTCCGCGACTGGCGCGGAAAAATGATATTCGCTCATATTTCGGCCCCCTTGTGACTCGGCATGCTCGGCTCAAGATCAGCTGACAGGTGAACCACCGCGCGGCGGTGTACCCAGCAGCCGAACGACAGCCCGACGGCAAAGCTTGCCGGATGTCTTCCCGCGTATTCTACCGAAACTCCCATAACGGAGCGCGTTCCGCCGACGCCGCCCGGCCCTATCCCGAGAAAGTTCAGACCTTCCTCGAGCTTTTCTTCAAGCTCCGCGGCGCGGGGATTTTCGTTTCTGACGCCTATATCCCTGAGAAGCGCTTTTTTTGAAAGCTTTGCCGCGACGTCCGCCGAGCCGCCGAATCCGACTCCTATATAAAGCGGCGGACAGGCGTTGGCGCCGTATTTTGCCACTCGGTCGAGAATAAATTTTATCGCCGCGTCCATTCCTTCAAGCGGCGGGAAGACCTCCGCCGCGCCGGGAAGGGAACAGCCGCCCCCTGCCATATAAATATAAAGGGTCAAATCGTCCCGTCCGGGCATCAGTTCGATATCGATCCCCGGGACGTTCGTTCCCATGTTGTTTCCGGTGTTGCCGTTCCCGAATAACTCAACGCAATTCGGACGGAGAGGCGCTTTTTCCGTTGCGACGAGAACCGCGTCACGCAGAGACGCGTTCAGCGCCCCGATGCAGGGGAAACGCGTCCCGACCCGGGCGAAAAACTGTATAAGGCCTGTATCCTGGCAGAGCGGAACGCCGAGACGGCCGGCCTCTGCGGCGTTTTTCAGCATCGCGTCGTAAAAAGAGCACGCGAGCGCGTTGTCGCCGTGTTTCCGTTCATTTTCTTTCATCTCGTTGAGCCGGGACAGAACGTCGTCCGGAAGATGGGACGCAGAGTATCTGATTGCGCTTGATATTATCCCGGTCAGCTTTTCCTTTTCCGTCATGCGGCCTCCGTGATCGTTTGCTTTTTCTGCAGTATTTTACCATTTTAACGGAGCGATGTCAACAGAAAAACCGCGGTTTCAACGTGAAACCGCGGCTTTTATGACGTTTAATGTCAGATCCCGAAGGTGTCCTTCAGATATCTGCGGCTTATTTCGATCGCCTCGATAGTCGGGATATCCGGCGAGCCGTCCTGCTCGACTATGAGATATTCCGCGCCTATTTCGTCGCACGCTTTGATGATCTTTGCAAAGTCGTTGCGTCCGCGTCCGAGGGGAGCAAATTCAAATCCCGCGTCGGCCTGCGACTGCGGTTTTACCGCCTTGCCGTCCTTGTCGATCAGAGCATAGACCGGTCCGGCTGCGAGATTCCTGCAGTTGAAATCCTTCAGGTGTACCACGTTAATCCTGTCGCCGTATTTCCTGATGTACGCGGCGGGGTCGTATCCGCCGTAGTTGATCCAGCATACGTCGGGCTGGGGATTTACGTATCCCTTGAAATCGCGCATCATAACGTCGTAGCGAACCTCGCCGCCCGCGTCGATGAATTCGAAATCATGGTTGTGGTAAAGGATCTCCATACCGTATTTCGCGGCGCGTTCGGCGACTTTTTTGACTCTGCCGAGATAATCGGTCCACGCGGCGTTCGGAGGGAGATTATCGCCGTTTGCCCACGGGATGACGATATACTTTATGCCGATCGTTTTGAGAAACTCAAACGGCGCGCTGTCTTCGGTCTCAAACGCCTCGAAACCTGAATGGGTGGAGATGCTCTTCAGCCCGAGCTCGTCGAGCATGTCTTTGAGTTCTTCGGCGGAATGTCCGTAGTAACCGGCGAATTCGACGTATTCATAGCCCATATCGCGGATTTTGCGGAGCGTTCCGAAGAAGTTTTTGTCGAGATCGTTACGTACGCTGTAGAGCTGTACGCCGACTTTGAACTGTTTCATGTATCTTCCTCTCAGATTTTCGGGATGACAATCTTGACTTCTTTTTTAGCCTTTGCGGAACGAGCGATTCCGTCTATTATAGCCTGGTTATAAAGTATCTGGCTGGACGGGACGGGAGCGGGCGTGCCGTTCTTGATAGCGTCGAGGAAGGTGCGGATCTTGAGGTAGAAGAGGTCCTCATCCTGCGGGAGAATCGGGAGGACAGTTTCAGTCTGAAGTCCCGCAACCTCTGTATAGAGAGTCATTGGGCCGCCGACGGTGCCGTTCCAGCAGTCGGTGGAAGGAATGCGGAGGCTTCCCTTGGTTCCCATAATTATCGTGTCGCCCATCGTGTCGAGGTTCATCGCCCAAGCAGTACGGAAGTCGACTACGACTCCGCCCTCGAGACGGATGAAGCCGGCAGCGAAATCGTCAACGCCGAAGGCCTGCGCGTATTCGGGATGATCGGGATAATAAGCCGGATCCTTGCCGAAGAAATCGGACGTATAACCGCTGACCGTGAGGGGCTTCGGGTTTCCTATGGCGTTGAGTACCATATCGAGCGCGTAGCAGCCGATGTCGCCGAGAGCGCCGACACCGCCGGTTTCTTTCGCAATGAAGGAGGTGCCGAACGGCGTCGGGATGCCGCGGCGGCGGCCGCCGCCTATCGTGATATAATAAACCTTTCCGAGCGCTCCGGACTTGACGATGCGCTTGATTTCCTGCATGTTTGCGTCCATACGGGGCTGGAATCCGATTGAAAGGAGCTTGCCGCTCTCTTTCTCGGCACGGCAAACCTCAACGGCCTCGTCGAGCGTAACGGTGAACGGTTTTTCGAGAAGGACGTTCACGCCTTTTTTGAGCGCGTAGATCGTCGGCTCCGCGTGCTGACGGTTATAGGTACATACCGAGACAGCGTCGAGTTTGAGCGATTTGTCGTCGAGCATCTCTTTGTGCGACGGATAGAATTTTACACCGGAGAAGTCAAAACCGTTTTTCTCGGCTTCTTCCTTCCAGTCGGCGAAAAACTTTTCCGCTTTGCCCGGGATGAGGTCCGCTGCTGCCACGAACTCAACGTCGGGCTGACGCAGATACGACGCCATGTGAGCGCCGGCGATCCAGCCGGTACCGATTATGCCGACACGGAGCTTTCTCGAGGCGTCGACGGTTGTTTTTTCCTGGTTTTCCTTGTAAGCGTCAAGGCTTTTGTTTGTTCCCATGGTATCCTCCTGAAGAGAGTATATTTATCCGCTGATAGTTTACCATAAATCCGCCGCAAAGTCAAGATAAAAATGATTCCGTGCACTATGCTTTGCACAGTTTGAGATTGACAACAAAAGCGTTCGGTGATATAATAAAATGGGTTTCGTTCGGGAGGTCAACAATGAGAATCGTAATAAAGGTCGGGACGTCGACGATCGCACACGCGACCGGCAGACTTAATATAAGAAATGTAGAAAAGCTTTGCCGCGTGCTCAGCGATCTGAAAAACGCGGGACACGAGGTCCTGCTCGTTTCCTCTGGCGCAATCGGAATGGGCGTCGGCAAACTGTCCCTGCCGGGGCGGCCGGATGATATGCCGACAAAACAGGCGGCTGCCGCCGTCGGTCAGTGCGAACTCATGTACGTTTACGACCGCCTTTTCTCCGAGTATAATCATACGGTCGCGCAGGTACTGCTGACCGGAGACGACGTTTCGGACGAACACCGGAGAAAAAATATACAGAACACCCTGTTCAGGCTTCTTGAACTCGGCGCTCTGCCTGTAATAAACGAAAACGATACGGTCGCCACGTACGAAATGAACGTTATAGGCGAAAACGACACCCTTGCGGCCATAGTTGCCGAGACCGTAGGAGCCGAACTTCTCGTTATCCTCTCCGATATAGACGGGCTTTACACGTCGGATCCGCACCGGGATCCCGACGCAAAGCTTATTCCGTACGTTCCGGAGATAACGGATGAAATAAGACAAATGACCGGCGGAAGCGGAAGCTCTCTCGGCACCGGCGGGATGGTCACAAAGATAAAAGCGGCGGAAATTGCGACCTGCGTCGGATGCGACGTCGTGATCGCGAGGGGCGACGAGCCGTCGCTGCTGTACGGCATCATAGACGGCGAGAACATAGGGACGAGATTCGGAGCTGAAAATGACAACTATCGAAACGCTTAAATCGGCGAAAAAAGCGGCTGAGATCCTGCGGGTTTCATCTGTCGAAACGCGCCGCGCCGCGCTTTTAAAAATGGCTGACGCCATTGAGGAGTCGGCGGAATACATACTGTCCGTCAACAAAGAAGACGTCGCCGGCGCGAGGGGAAAACTTTCCGGCGTGATGCTCGACCGTCTCGAACTGAGCGACAAGCGTATTTCCGGGATGGCAAGCGGCATACGCGCCGTTGCGGAGCTTCCGGACCCGCTCGGAAGGGTAATCGAACAAAGGACGCTTTACAATGGGCTGGAGCTCAAAAAAATATCCGTGCCGCTCGGCGTGGTCGCAATCATTTACGAATCGCGGCCAAACGTTACGTCGGACGCCGCGGCGCTGTGCGTGATGAGCGGGAACGCTTGCGTGCTCAGAAGCGGGAGCGACGCCTTCGGGACTTCACGCGCGATCACACAGGTCATGAGAAATGCGCTCGAAACCGCGGGCCTTTCTCCGGACTGCGTATGCACTGTCCCCGATCCGTCGAGAGAAAGCGCCAACGAACTGATGACGGCGGCGGGGCTTGTCGATCTTCTCATCCCGAGGGGAGGGAAGGGACTTATCCGCGCCTGCGTCGAGAACGCCAAGGTTCCGTGTATAGAGACAGGAACGGGAATATGCCACGTGTATGTTGACGGGGGCGCTGATCTTAAAAAGGCGCTTGACATAATCGAAAACGCAAAAACGAGCCGCCCTTCGGTCTGCAACGCCGCCGAGGTATGTCTAGTTCACAGAGACATAGCCGAAACATTTCTGCCCGAGCTTGAAAAAAGACTTTGCGGAGCTTCCGCGCCCCATCATGTCACTCTCGTTGCCGACGCAGAGGCGGCGGAGCATCTGACAGATTGCGTTCCGGCGGGAGAATACGATTTCGATACGGAATTTCTCGACTACAAGCTTGCCGTCGGCATTGTCGGTAACGTCGAGGACGCCTGCCGTCACATTGAAAAGCATTCGACTCATCACAGTGACGCGATAGTCACGGAGGACGCCGCGGCGGCGGATTATTTCACGTCGCACGTTGACAGCGCGGCTGTGTACGTAAACGCTTCAACAAGATTCACCGACGGAGGGGAGTTCGGCCTGGGCTGTGAAATGGGAATATCAACTCAGAAACTTCACGCGCGCGGACCGATGGGTCTCAACGAACTTACGTCGTATAAATACGTGGTTACTGGAAACGGACAGATAAGATGAAACTCGAAGGATTGAAAATAGGATTCATCGGTGCCGGCAATATGGGAGGAGCTCTCGCCGGTTCCGTAATTAAAAAGACCGGCGGCGAGGCGGTTTACGTTTGCCGCACAACGCCGGAAAGGAGCGCCGAATCCGCGGCGAAGCTCGGATGCCGCGCCGCGTCCGCCGAGAAAATCTGCGAAACGTGCGGTCTGATTTTTCTTGGTGTCAAGCCGCAGGGACTGAGCGCGCTTTCCGACAAAATCTCTCCGATACTTAAAAAAAGAAATGACGAGTTCGTTCTTGTCAGCATGGCGGCAGGTGTTACGCTCGAGACGCTCTGCGGTATGTTCGGGGATAACGCGAAAATTATCAGGATAATGCCCAATCTTCCGGTTTCGACCGGTGACGGCGCGGTGCTTTTCTGCGGCAACCGGAACGTGACCGACGAGGACGGAAAAGCGTTTTTCGAGATCCTCACCAACGCGGGCGAAATCATACCGCTCAGTGAGAAACTTTTCGACGCCGGCACGGCGATATCCGGCTGCGGTCCCGCTTTCATTTATATGTGTATAGACGCGCTTTCGGAGGGCGGCGTAAGGTGCGGCCTGACGAAAGAGACTGCGCTCAGGCTTGCCGCGCTGACTGTGAGCGGTTCCGCTACGTCGACGATCAAGAGCGGGAGACACCCGGGGGAGCTCCGCGACGACGTATGCTCTCCCGCCGGATCTACAGTCGCGGGAGTAGCCGTTCTTGAGGAACGCGCATTCCGCGCGG